>JBCDHN010000567.1:0-3250 GCA_038749915.1 Verrucomicrobiota bacterium
CCCCGAACACAATGACGGCCGCGATCACAAATCGCACCATCGGAACTTTCCGCCCACTACTCGAGAGGTCTCCAACATTGAGGCTGGCCAATTGCGCCTCTTTCTCCTCGATCAACTGTAGAAGAGGATCTCCCCGCAGGCAGATTGGCTCGACGGACTTCTGGCGATATCGACTTTCGAGCCATTCCGATTTCATGGCCGCCTCGAGAATATCCCCCAGTTTTTCAATCCGGTCGGCAGGTGTTCCTTTGGGAGCCCACCAGAATTGAGTGGTCCCGGTGACCAAATCCACTCCCACCTCGATGCCGGTGGGCGTTCCGGCCAGCTGGGGATGTCGCTCGGGGCCGAGATAGGCAATCGCACGCAGCCCATTCGGACGGCGCTCCGTCATCCGAAACTGGAGGTACTCCGAAACGGAAAAGATCGAGAGGTCGACATGCCCGCCCACCAGTTTCTCAAAGCGATCCGCTCCTCCCTGCAGCGGGATCATCCCGAAAGAAGCACCTTCCTCCTTTTGTTCGAGCTGCAATCCGACAAAGTGACTGGGCGCCCCGAGATTCATGCCGAACTTGACTTCGCCGGGGCGTTTTTTTGCCTCAACCAAGACCTGCTTCAAGTCCGGCCAATTGCCCTCGGGTCCGGTGCAAACCACCGTGTGGGACGATCCGGTAGACGCAATCGGAATAAACTCCTCAGCCCCGTAATCATGACCAGTGTGTTTCGCGGTCAGAATCCCGTCATGAAGGTTCAGGATGGTGTATCCGTCCGGACGGGCGTTTTTTGCACGTCGGCTCCCAATCGTCCCTCCAGCCCCCGGCACATTGATCATCACCAACGGCTCTGGTGCCAATTCGTCCCGCCGGATAGCCTCTTGAACGATCCGAGCCAGGGTGTCACTTGCCCCTCCCGGACCGAAAGGAACGATTACTTTGATAGGTTTTCTTGGAAAATCGTCCAAGCTTTCGGAACTCGCCACTGCCATGGAGCAAACCCAGAAAATTGCTAACGCAAATCCCCTTGCATGGGAGCACGTTAGGGTGTGTAGATAGGCTATGAAGCGTGTTTGTATCACGTTAGGGATTTTAGTTGTGCTGCTCGCTCTCGGGGCGTGGCTCGCCGTGTCGCTTTCCGTCGGTAGATTCGCGGACTCTGACTACTTGGTGCGCCAGATCGAGTCGACTTTCAACTGCCGTGCGCAGATCGGAGATGTCAAGCTAAACGCCTACAGCGCTCCGGCACGAATGGAAATTACCGGGCTTATTTTTGGACCACGCGACGAAACCGTCGAACAAGGCATTCTGCCAAGCGAACGTCAGCCCATTGCCGGCTCGGTGAGCATCGACTACGTGATGCTGGAGCTGAACCGAATGCCTCTATTTCAGCGAAAACTGGTGGTCACCAATCTCCAGATCGAGCGTCCCACCGCCGAACTTCGCATTTTCGATGACGGTACCAATTCGCTGGATACCCTGCTGAAACCAGCACCGAAGGGACCAAGAAAAGCTGCCCCTGAAAAAGAGCCTGAAGCTTCCGGAAAACCATCGGGAGACGATCGGCAATTTCTAGCAACAGACATCCCCATTTCCGCCATTGCCGAAAGAATGGCGATCGAAGATTTGACCGTCCAAGCGACGGTGGAGAAGTCGAACACGACCGTCCAGCTTCATCGCGGCGTCGTCATTTTTCGGGACATCGATTTGGACCCCAATTCCCTGGCCGAACACAACTCTGCCAAGATGGAGTTTTCTGCCTGGCTGGGGATCGATAGTTTCGAGCACAACTTGCGATACCTGGACCTTTCCCTGGAAGGGAACGGCGACATTCAGCCCTTCAATGTTGATACCGCTCAACTCGATCCGAGCCTCTCCGCTTCGGTCACGGTAAAGCGCGATTCCTGGATCGATGCGCTTCCTCTTCTCGACGAAATGGAGGATTTGATCAATCAACTGGAAGATTACGGCGTAGAAATGGAGGGAGTTCGGCTCCGGGGGGATTTCTCCGAGGATACCACTGCCAGCTTCAACGCCAACCGCGCGGAGTTGAGAATGACCACCGATTTCATGGTACCGATCGATGAGAATTTCGTGGTCTTGGAGGAAGGAAGCTGGGTGAATGCGGGCAAGAACGACCATCAATTCTTCGTTACCTTTCTCGGCTCGGAGAAACTGACCCGAAAAATCGAGAGCGAAGTCACCAAGTTTCTGGAGGAGAATGTCGGCGAACTCGCTGCGATTCCGGCACGCGAGGCCCTCATGAGCACGGTCAAAAAGCGCGACTTTCTCGTCTTGCGCTTCAAATCGACTGGAGATGTCGGTGAGCCAAGCGTCACCGCAATGACCCCATTCGGTGATATCGCGGACCTCCTCAAAAATCCGAAATCGGATACGATGAAGACGCTTGAGGATACGGCCAAATCTCTTCTCGATAGTCTTCTGGGCAACTAGGGCATTTCGGAACGGTCATATCGTCCACTCTTTGACAAGATGCGGAAGCTGAACCATCGATTCCCATCTATGAAATTTCTGGCAACTCTATCAATTCTTCTAGTCACTTCGTTGGGGATGGCTCAGGAGAGGCCAAACATCTTGTTCTGCATCGCCGATGATGCCAGCTGGGAACACTTTGGCGCCTACGGATGTAGCTGGGTCGATACCCCTGGATTTGATCGAGTTGCCAAGAGCGGAATTCTTTTCAATCGCGCCTACACCCCAAATGCAAAGTGCGCGCCTTCCCGGGCATCCATTTTGACGGGCCGCAATAGCTGGCAACTCAAGGAAGCTGCCAATCACATGAATTTCTTTCCTTCGGAGTTTCTGGGCTTCATGGAAGCGCTTGAGAATGGCGGATACAAAATCGGGAACACCGGAAAAGGCTGGGGTCCCGGGCTTGCACCGGACGCGGAAGGCAAGGAACGACAATTGACCGGACCTGATTTTGAGAAGTTCAAGACTCCACCGCCGGCCAAAAGCATGTCATCCATTGATTATGCGACCAACTTCACGGCTTTCCTGAACGATCGTGAAGGAGAAGAGCCTTTTTGCTTCTGGTATGGTGCCACCGAACCGCATCGTGCCTACGAATTCGGCGCTTCACTGCGCGTTGGGGGAAAGACGCTCGATCAAATTGATCGCGTCCCAAAGATGTGGCCGGATAACGAGATCGTCCGAACCGATATGTTGGACTACGCCTTCGAGATTGAGCACTTCGATCGACATCTGGCGAGAATGCTGACCACCCTGGAAGAACGTGA
>JBCDHN010000568.1:0-3242 GCA_038749915.1 Verrucomicrobiota bacterium
AAAGCTATCCCCGCCCTCGAGCATGGACTCGAGAGTCCGCATATCAAAGTCACCTTTGATCTTGTCCGGCTCGTCTCCATGACAGGCATTGCACTTCTCCGCGAAGAGGGGTTTCACCCTCAGAACAAAAAGCTTCTCGCCTTCAGTGACTTCCGCAAAGACCTGACTGGAGAGAAAAAGAAGAAGAGCAGGGGCTAAACACTTCATGGTTTTCCTTGTTGGTAAATTTGTTGGATTTCCTCGGCGCTAAGGGCTTCCTGAAAAATTCCGAATTCATCGATTCGACCATTCAACGTTCGAATAGAGGAGTTAGGCCAAATCGGCTCACTCCAGTTTCCCAAATCAGCTTCTCCGATTCGCATCACGGGAAGAGGCTTTTCCATCAGGTTCCCGCCGCTGATGGCGAGTGGTTTCCCATTCACATAATGGGTTAACTTGTTTCCTCCGCTTTCAGCGGTGGTTGCGAGTAAAAACCATCTTCCACTCATCGAGGGCTCCCAAAAAGGAACCGAAAAATGCCGCCGGGTATGCTTCTCCAAATCCACCGTTCCCATTGGACTGCTTGCGAAATGAAGAACGCCGTCTCGAGAAATCTGCCAGTGAATTTCGTTCTCATCAAAATAGTCCGTCAGGAACAACGAATTCAATCTCCGGTCAAGAGCATCAATGCGAACCCAGGCAAAGAGGGTGATCGCTTTAAACCTACCCGGAATCTGAAATCTAACCCGATCTCCTTCAGAACGAAAATCGAGCGCTGTCTTCTGCCCCCAGCGCCCTTCGGCGACCCGCGCACCAACTATCCCTCCATCCAGTTCGGAACCAAGACCGGAAATCGCTCGGTTCTTGAGCCTCCGTGAAATCGCGGAGAGATTCTCAAAATCATAGTAGGCGACCAAGCGGGGATCTTTCCGAAGTTCCTGGCTGGCTTCATTCCAAGCCAAATAACGGGCTTCTTCGTGGCTCCCGACTCCCGCAACAACGTCTTCGATGTCGGGAAACGTTCCCGCATCTTTAAACTCTTGCTTTGAGGTCTCGCCATTTGCGAGCTGAAGCGAATCGCCACCGTAAACCATGACTGGTCGGCCATCTTTCCCAGTCGCCCGAACCTCGCCATCAAAAACCACCAACTCTCCTTTGCCCTCGCTCGTTGCAGCCAAGCCAAAACTTGTTCCCAAGTCCTCCAGCAAAATCTCCCCGGTGCGGATCTCAAAGCCACGCGCCGCCGGGGGCACATTGGCTTTCAAGCGGCCTTCATAAAGAATCGCAGCATCCCGGTTTACCAATTGGATTTTTGCCGGCCCCGAAAGACTGATCGATGCACCTCCAAAGAAATCGATCTGCGCCAACCCTTCTTCCAAGGTGTAGACGCCGGGCTCAAGCGCCGTCCCCTCACCGAGAATCCGATCATCCTCAGCCGCCCAAATAGCACAGGCTTCCGCCGTAATCACGGCAACTCCTGGTATAGATTCGTCTTGAGCAGCCAGCTCCGCTTCGGATCCCTGGGGTGATTTACCCATCCAAATTGCTGCCGGAATCGCCAAGAGTGCCAATGCCGCAGCAATGGCAAGGGCATTCCATCCGGTTATAGGGAACCTTATGGAGTCTTCTTCAGAGAATCCGCTGTTTCCCTCCTCGCGAAGTCCGGCATCCAGCCTCGCGCACTCCGTATAGATCGAGCGTGCCGCTTCGTCCGACGCCAGACATCCCTGCAATTCCTCAAACTCCGCATCGTCAATACGCCCATCCAAATGAGCTGAAGCTAGACTCCGGAGGCGCTCTTCCGTTGACTCGGGTTGGCGGTTATCATCCATCAATGAAAAAACTCCCGACCAATGCTCGATTGCCCAAAAAAGTTTCATCTCCGCGCAAAACTCATCCTCCAGCTTCCCCCAAACTGACTCTGCGATGGATACAATCATGGAGCTTCTTGCGAATCCGATCCAAGGCTTTGTAGAGCGCGGTATCTGATTTTCCAATCTGCACAGCCAGCTCTCGAATAGTTTGATCGTCTTGATAAGCCGCACTGATCAGTTCCTTCGACTTGCTGGGAAGCCGACCGAGACATTGCGCCAGTGCTTCACGATATTTCTCATTTGAGACAATGCTGTTTTGCTCCTCCACCGACTCGGTCAGCAGCTCCATCACATCCTCTCGAAAGACATGGCGATCACGCGCCATTTTTCGCCGGTATTTCAGCACTTCGAATCGTGCGATCACCCTTCCCCATCACATGAACTCTGTTGAAGGATCGAATTCTTCCCACTTGCGCCACATAACGAGGCTGACCGTTTGCACCACTTCATCCACCGCATTCCAATCCAGCCCGGTAGACCGGATGAAGGCCCGCAGATGACTTTCGTTCGCCGCAAAAAGCTGAACAAAACGTTCTTCGGAATTGAGCTGAGGATTCGGATCCATCCTCCAGTCTACTCCCACCGCAAACCGGATTACCCGAAAAAAGTGAACTTGTTTTGCAGGAAGAAGAGTTCTTGCCCGGCAATTTTTTGCGCTACTCTCAAATCGTGCTGATCAAAATCCCAATCTTCCTCCTCCTGACGGCTGCAACCCTCGGCATCAATTTCTCTACGTCTCTAGCTGCAGATCCGCCCCCTAACATTGTCTTCATCCTTGCCGATGACCTTGGAGTTCGACGCCAACGACAAACGGGTTTCGATTGTAAGCCTGGAGATAAGCGCCTTCCCTCCGTGGTCCGAGCTCAGTCCCAACCGTAACAATGCGGCATCCCGGGAGACCCGCGACACCGCATTGTTGATCCGTTGAGAAATGGTCGAAGACGAGGTTATGCCTCAGCCTTCAAGTCCTGATACAACTGGTAGCCTTCTTCTGGCTTCAGCCCTTCGTGAACCACACCGCGGACCGCTTTCATCATCGGCACGGGCGCATCGGATTGGAAAATATTGCGTCCCATGTCAACTCCGCTTGCGCCTTGCTCACAAGCTTCGTACGCCATTTTCAGCGCATCCAGCTCCGGGCGCTTCTTGCCACCGGCAATTACGATCGGAACCGGGCAACAACTCGTGATCGTGTCGAATCCTTCGTCCGTATGGTAGCACTTCACCAAATGGCAACCGAGTTCCGCCATGATCCGTGTCGCCATCCGGAAATACTTGGCTGTTCGTTCCATGGAACGACCGACCGCGACAACTCCCATCACCGCGATTCCATAGCGATTGGCGGCATCGATCGTCTTGGTCAGGTTCTGAAGTGACCGCCGCTCATGT
>JBCDHN010000569.1:0-3240 GCA_038749915.1 Verrucomicrobiota bacterium
ACTTGTTGCGTTCCCGTTCGCAAAGAGGTTGACGAAATGGATAAGATCGCTGGAGCTGCCAAGGCAAACAGACCTGCAACGATTGTCAGAACAACAAGCGTTTCGATCAGGGAAAAACCACGTCGAACTTGGTTTGGGGTTGGCATCGATCGGGGGGAATGGCAGAAGTTCAAACAGATTGCAGTCAATCTGATAAAGCTAGAACTCTACGACTAAGCGTGCCGTAGAAGCCGAATTGATGTCAATACAAAATACATACAATGAAGTTGTGGTTGCCCTTCGGGTGGGGAACTACAACTGAAGGCGAGCGAATAGCGGACCGGGCTCCTCATCAGGCGGTGAAATGGAAGAGCTCATCGGAAGCTCAATCAGGATTGAGCTACTGAAGACGTAATCAGAGTCTGAAACTTCGATGCCCCAACGTCTGGAAGTTTTGGAGGAAACGGTTTGGATCCAGCCAGTTGACTTGGTGATGCCCCTAGGAATATGAAGTGCACGGAGAGGGATTTGAACCCCCGACCGCCTGGGTGTAAACCAGATGCTCTACCGCTGAGCTATCCGTGCATTTTGCGGGCCGGTAAAGTGACCCATCCCGGTCACCCTGCAAGTCTTTTTCACGTTTCGCCGAGGGAATCTGCGACGAGAAAGCAGGGAGCGGTTTCGCCCGCGCGTCGAGACTGTTCCGGCTCGACGCGAACGAGGGCGTTGGTGCGGCTGAGGGCGAAGAGGGCGTGGGATTGCTGGAGGCCGAGAGGGCGGAACGTGAGGGATTCGAGGTCGAGCCAGCCGCGTAGGTAGTGGGGGCGGTTTCCGCGGTCGTTGATGGCGTCGCCCGCGAGTTTGGCGGGAATGCGGGGCAGGGTAGGTGAGTCGGCGGTGACGGTCTGGCCCTGCCACTTGCGAAAGGCGGGGAGGGCGAAAAGGAGAAAGGTGATGTAGGCGGAAACGGGGTTGCCAGGAAGGCCAAAGACGAGTTTGTCCGCTTTTTGGCCGAAGAAGAGGGGTTTGCCGGGTTTGATGCGGACGCGCCAGAAGCCGCCTGCTACGTCGAGGGCGGCGAGCTGGTCTTTGACGTGGTCGTGTTCGCCAACGGAGACGCCACCGGCGATGAGGCAGATATCGCTTGTCTGGATGGCTTGATCGAGGACGGATCTGAGCGTTTCCGGTTCGTCCGGAGCATGAAAATTCCTGACTTCGCCCGCTCCGAATTGGCGAACGAGGCTGGCGAGCATGGGGCCATTGCTGTTGTAGATGGCGCCTTCGGTGAGTTCAGAACCTGGGGTGGCAAGCTCATCGCCGGTCGTGACAATGGCGCATCGAGGTTGAGGATGCACGTTCAGAGAGGTGAGCCCTTGCGAGGCAAGAACGCCCAGTCGCGCCGGGTTGATCCGGTCTCCCCGAGCGAGAATTTTCTGCCCGATACAAAGGTCTGAGCCTTCGCGCCGCACAAATTCTCCGGGTTCGGCGGCTTCGTTGATTCGGATTCGCGTTTGGTCAATGCGATCAACGTCTTCCTGCATCACGACTGCGTCAGCTCCTTCCGGCATGGGGGCGCCGGTGAAAATGCGAACGGCTTCGCCTTGATTTACAAGAAGTGGTTGCCGGGGGCCGGCCGCTTGCTCGCCGACAATGGTAAGTTCCACGCCTTGTTGCGCGTCGCCTGCTCGCACCGCGTAGCCATCCATTTGGGAGTTGTCGAAGCCGGGGAGGGCGGTGGTTGCCAAAATATCGCTGGCGGAGAACCGGGAAGCGGCCTGGTCGAGATCGACTTGCTCGATTTTACCCGGTATGGTGGCTTCGAGAATGCGCGAGCGCGCTTCGGATTCCTCCAGCATTTACTCCAGCACTTGATACTCGCTGCGCGAAGCTGAGCCAGAACCGGAACTGGTGACGACGAGGTGACCGGATTTCGGATTTCCTTTGACCACGTCAGCAACGAGGAAGGATCCTTTTCGTTCCGCGCTCATTTTCAGTTCGACCGATTGGGGAGTGCCATCTTTGGCCAAAGTGGTAAGGGGCGTTCCTGGGGGAACGGCTGCGCTCGTCGGAGAATAGATGAGAACAAAATTTTCATAGCTGAAGCGAACGGTTCCGACGATTTTTTTAGGATCAGCCTGGGTCTCCTTGTCGGCTTTGGACTCTTTCACCCCACCTCCTGAAGGGACGAGGCTGCTGATGAGATTGATCGGCGCTTTGAGCACGTCAAGAGCCGCGCAACCTGACATCATCAATGCCAGGGCTGCTACAAGGCTGATTTTGTGTGCGTTGGCCATGCTGAGGTAACCCTACAACAACTTGTATCACGGATGCAAGCTCGGGCAGTCAGCAAATTTGGTGAACTTTTTGGAGCATTTTTGGCTAATTGTTAGACAAATCTTCGCGAATCGGCCGGTTGCCTGTCCCGCTTACTTAATGAATATTGAATTCTGGCAGGGGTCAGATACAGATGAGGGAATTTTGGATCCCAAGCCAACGATTATCACCCCTATTGAATTTAGACTTGCCCTCACTCCGTCACTGTGAATTTCCCACTAGCTAATCTGGATTGGGGAACCGAAGGGTTCTCTTACGCCTTTCAACAGTCTCATCTGCCCGGTCTGATCATCTCCGGGATCCTTCTTGCGCTCTCGGTCGTCAGTTGGTCGGTCATGTTCAACAAGATGGCGATGTCGGCCAAAGCGGCGCGCCAGAATTTCAAGTTTGTGCATGGGTTTCGGCAGTCATCGAACGCGATGGAACCGCATCTGCGAAAGTTTTCCGTCGTTGGTTCGCCGCTGTTCATGGTTTACCGAGCTGCATGTCGCGAGCTCTCGATGCAGTTGATAGGAACCGGTGAGGTGGATGATACGACGCATGCAAGGCTCGCCAACGCCGGGGCCCTGACACCGCCTCAAATGGAGACAGTGCGCATGGCGATGGATCGCGCGATCGGAGAAATGGTCCTGTTTCTGGAGCGGCGCATGACGTTTCTGGCCACGGCGGTGAGCGGAGCACCGTTCCTCGGCTTGCTCGGAACCGTTTGGGGCGTGATGGAGGTTTTCAGTCGTGTCGCAAGCACAGGAGCATCGGCCAGCATCAAGTTGATGGCTCCGGGAGTGGCGGCGGCGCTGGTGACAACGGTGGTCGCACTGTTGGTGGCGATTCCGGCCATGTTTGGATACAACTTTCTCATTAACAAGATTCGGACGTTGATTCTTGAGATGCACAATTTCGCGGCTGAGTTGGGGGCGATGCTCGAGC
>JBCDHN010000570.1:0-3238 GCA_038749915.1 Verrucomicrobiota bacterium
ACGTTGCTTCTTTTGAGGTGTCTGCGGATCCAGAAACATCAACGAACTGAAGACTACCCGATCCTTGGGTGGGCGACGCCGCAAGTGCAGCAGTACAGGAATCGCCAAAGCGAGTGCACCGAGCAGGTAAAGAGGAAAGAGGAATCCCATACGTCAGCTTAAAGTCCGATGTTGCCTATTCAATATCCGCAAACTGCGCAGGGTCAAAATCTGGTTCAGGGTAGTGCATTCCCAGACTTTCAAGGGCATTCCCAACTGCATCAGCCACGACCAGGTTGCGATGCCACTTCCGGTTTGCGGGAATCACGAACCAGGGAGCAAATTCTGAATTGGTTCGGTTGATCACGTCCTCATAGGCCTGCATAAACTCGTCCCAACGCGCCCGATCTTCCAAATCCGCGGGATTAAATTTCCAACGCTTGTCCGGACGATCGACCCGCTTTCGAAACCGGGCCAATTGCTCTTCCTTGCTGATGCAGAGAAAGAATTTCAGAATCAGTGTCCCCTCATCGCTGAGCATTCGTTCAAAGTCGATCAGATGCTGATAACGTTTCTCCCAAACCGTCTTGGGATAGATTCCGCGAACACGAACGGCGACAATGTCCTCATAGTGGCTGCGGTTGAAGACGACAATTTCGCCTTTCCGCGGCAGTTCGCGATGAATCCGCCACAAATAGTCATGGCTCAGCTCCAGCGAACTTGGCGCCTTGAATGAGGCGACATGGAAATGAGCGGGATCCAACGGTGAGAAAACCTCCCGAATCGTTCCGTCTTTGCCTCCGGCGTCAATCGTCTGCACTACGATGAGAACGCGATGTTTCCCTTGCGCATAGAGCATGCGATGGAGGTCTACGAGTCGCGCCCCGAGTGAAGGAAGCAGCTTTTTCCCTTCGGACTTGGACACGTTGAACTGCGTCTTGTCATCCGGGTCAACATCGCTCAACCGAAACGTGCTCCCGGGTTTGATTTGGTAAGGACTGAATTGAATCATGGTCGCGAAAACTTTTTCCAGATTAACACACCAAAATATCCCGCCGCCGCCAACAAGATTATTGAAGGACCGGCAGGTAACTCTCTAACATAGCTCAACCCGATTCCGCCGCTGGTGAACAGCATCGCCAAGCCAACCGCCCCCACCATGGCATGCCACAGCTTCTTCGTTACCTGAAGGCCGGTAGCGGCGGGAAGAACAATCAGGGCGATGGCCAGAATAATTCCGGCCAGCTGAACGAGCAATACGACACTCAGTCCGGTCACAATCAGAAGCATGAAAAAGAAGGCGGTTACATTTACCCCGCGGAGCTGGGCAAATTCGTCATCGAAACAGACGGCCATGAGCGGATTGTAAAAAAAGACGCTCAGACCTACGACGATCGCTCCAAGGAGCAGCATGATCCAAACGTCCGAAGTCGAAATGTAGAGAATATTGCCGAGGAGAAAGCTCTCCAGGTTTCCTTTAAAGCCCGGTGTAAAATAGAGAAAGAGAAAGCCGGTGCTCATACCAACCGACCAAACCGCGCTGATGATGGTGTCTTCTCGCTCCTTCCAGTGAAGGCTTACCCAGCCAATCACCAGCGCCGATCCAATGGCCGCGATGACGGCTCCCAAAGTCGGATGAAACCATTCCCACTGAAGTCGATGTTGAAGCCAAACCGCCAGGCCAATTCCGCCCAACACGCTGTGGGCAATCGCCGCCGCAATGTAGCTGATTCGTCTGGCGACCACGTAGGTGCCAACGACACCAAAGCTGACGCTTGCTATGATTCCGGCAAGGACCGCCAGTTGAACAATCGACCCTGCGGTAAAGAGCTGATTCAGGAATTCACCCATGATCGTGGTGATGCTCGAAATGCTCTTTCCTCAGCTCTCCACTGTAGATCTCCCGAAGCGTTTTCCCATCCAGCTCCGCAACCTTGTGATGATGGACCTTGCGATTGACGCACAGCACCGTCTCCGTAAGGCGTTCCACCAGACCAAGATCGTGTGACACCATCATGATGGTCATTTTGTCAGGCAACGATCGCAGGGTTTCGAGAAATTGTTCCTCAACGCTCAAGTCGATGTTGGCGGTCGGTTCGTCGAGCAACAACAAGCGGGGCTCGGTTACCAACGCCCTCGCAATCAGAACCCGCTGCTTTTGACCTCCGGACATCTCCGCAAACGGGCGATCACAACAGTCTTTCAGGCCAACTTCAGCCAATGCAGCCAAAGCCGCTTCCCGGTCTTGTTCTCCAAACCGCCCCCACCATGGCAAGCGATCGAGCCTCCCCATCAGAACTACCTCCAAAGCTGTCACCGGAAACTTGGGATCAAACTGCATATATTGCGGGACATAGCCGATCAATTTGCAGCCGATATGCGGATGGTGATCAAAAATCCGAATATCTCCGGTTTCCGGTTTCAGAATTCCCAGCGCCAACTTCAAAAGCGTCGTTTTGCCGCCCCCATTTGGCCCGATCACGCACGAACAAATCCCCTCTTCGATTTCAAAGCTGACATCCCGCAAGACGCAATTCTCACCGTAACGAAAATTGACGTCTTGAAACTTGAGAGCGGGAGCCACGTGAAATCTGAACTTCTGGATTTAAATGCAACGGATCGAATGGTATCGCTCAGGAATTGGGAATTCGAAAATTCGAAATTCAAGATTGTGGACGACGAATACAAGGTGCGGCTCGACATCTTCGAAGGGCCTCTGGATCTCTTGCTTTACCTCATCAAAAAGGACGAGGTCGATATCTATGATATTTCGATTGAGCGGATCACCAGCCAATACATGGCGTATTTGGAGACCTTCAAGCTGCTCAACATCAATCTCGCCGGTGAGTTTATCGTGATGGCTTCCAATCTGATGTACATCAAGAGTCGGCTGATGCTACCGAGACATGTTCAGCCGCCCGATGAGGAAACGGAAGAGGATGATCCGCGATGGGATCTAATTCGGCAACTGATCGAATACAAGAAATTCAAAGACGCGGCAGCCTTCCTCGGAAAACGAGAGGAGCAGCAAACCGCGTTTTTCCATCATCTGCCGGAAATCCCCGACTTGCCGGAGGACACGAAGCCCCTTGGCGAAGTGGGGATTTTCGATTTGATTCAGGCATTCCAGAATGTTTTGCAACGTTTTGAGGAGAGTAAGGGAAGCTTTGGCGAAATTCAGGACGACCACTGGACGGTGAGCGACAAAATTTCGCATCTGCTGGATTCAATCCCACCCGGCAAAAGTGTTCCCTTTTCC
>JBCDHN010000571.1:0-3237 GCA_038749915.1 Verrucomicrobiota bacterium
AGTGTTAGGGCAAGCTCAGGTCCTCAGCCTCCATTGCCCGCTCACCGATGAAACTCGCGGCATGATCGCAGCAAGTGAAATTGCTCAACTGGCCCGGGGTTCAATAGTCGTAAATACATCCCGAGGAGGGGTTGTCGATACGGCCGCCGTGGTGGAAGCGCTCGATTCCGGCCAACTCTCTGGAGCTGGAATCGACGTTCTGGAACAGGAACCGCCTCCGCCCGATTCCCCGGTCATTTCCGCATGGCGGAACCCAGATCACCCGGCTCATGATCGATTGCTCCTTAACCCACACTCCGCGTTTTACTGTGAAGAAGGCGCAGAAGAGTTTCGCACCAAAGGAGCCCAAGAAGTTCTCAGGGCCCTTCAGGGGCAGCCGCTAAGGAACGTGGTAAATTAGGAAGAATCCCCAATATCACCTGAAGCTCTTTGCGATTCCAGAAAGGCCCGAGGCGACACCCCATAGACCCGCTTGAAAACGCGTGAGAAGTGAAAGGGATCACTGAACCCAATAGCCTCGGCTGTTTCCTGAACATTGGTTGAGTGTCGCAAGAGTAGATCTGCCGCATGCTGCATTCGCAACCGCGTCAGATACTGCAACGCGCCTTCGCTGGCGAAGCGCTTGAACAGTCGTGAAAGGTAGGCCTGGCTCAAACCGCAGGCGTTCGCCGCCTCATCAATGCTTCCGAGGGACGCATGATGCTGACTCATCAAATGACGAGCCCGCAGGTAACTCTGGTATCCCTGCCCCCGATTGGCAGCGCCAATTTGGCGATCCACTCGAATCCGCATCAGGAGCAATTCTGCAAGATGGAGACTCATCGGTCGGGCGTCCTCGGGCGCAAGATCAGCACAGTCGATTAATTGGTCAAAAATCTGTCGCAAACGCTCGGAACGAACGAGGTTGGCGAAGCGCTGCCCGGCAAACGCATCATGTTGCTTGAGAAGCGCACCGGCCTCCGGACCGGTGAAGTCGACAAAGTATTTCTGAAGCGGCTTACCTTCGATCGCCTCCAACTGATATCCGCTTCCTGGACCATAGAAAAAGACCGCTCCAGGGCCAAGAACCCTGGCTCTCTTCCCGATGTTGAGGCGCCAGCGTCCGCTCACGATGAATTCAATAGCGTGGTAATAAAAACGTTCGCGGGTTATCCGATAGGTTGCCGCGCACTCCTCCATGCCTGCACAGGCCACTGTCGTCAAAACTTCTGCCGGTGCCGTGAGATCGCCAAAAAAGTAGCGACCTGACTCAACCTGACGCGAGATGAAGGCTGGAGGATGATCGGTTGACACTTAACAATGGGTAAAAAATATCCATGTTACGATCAAGAGACTTCATTTCAATGCCGAAGAAACTCCGCAGAATCCTGATGATATGATATGCAGCTTGAGTTGGTCTCCCGCTTCTCGATTTCCCAGTTCTCCAAATCGTTTGTAACCTTTTCCAGCTTAACTGGAGTTGTTTCCGGCTGCACCGCTCATCCATGCCCGATTCTCCCGATGCCAGATTCATTACCGCTTTCACCGAGGCGCAATCTTCTTTGAAGGGATTCTGCGTTTCCTCGATCGGGAACTTTGAAGACGCGAAGGACGTCTTCCAGAAGACCTGCCTCGTTCTCTGGAAGAAATCGGGCGAATGGGATCCGGAGACACCTTTCCTCCGTTGGGCCTTTGCTGTGGCACGTTTCGAAGTGCTTTCTCACATTCGTGATTCCTCGCGTGATCGCCTCGTGTTTGATGAGGATGTGGTGCGAGCAATGACGGGCACAACCGAACGAATCGCCGAGTCTCAGCCAGAGCGCACGGACGCCCTGGAAGGCTGCCTCAATGAACTGAAGCCAGAACATCGTAGCCTCCTGAGCCAATACTACGTTCACGGTTTTACCATGAAAGAAATCAGTGAGGCCCAAAACCGCGGTCTCAGTGCCATCAAGGTAATGATCATGCGGTTGAGAAATACTCTCGCTGAGTGCGTTGAAAACCGGCTTAAATCCAGTTCTTAAGTGCTCCATGAATCCAACCCTACATCGCCTCACAGAATTACTAATCGAATGTCAGGGCAATGCGGACTCCAGTTCTGCCAACAAAGCCGAGCTGAATGATTTGCTACGCGATTCGGAGGCAAACCGGGAGTTTGCGGCCCGCTTTCTCATGGACGGTGAAATCCTGAGTGAATTGCTCGCCACTCATGAGATTTCTGATATCTCTTCGCGCCGGTCAAGCTTGCGGGTTCCGGAGGCAAGCGTCTCAAGATGGAAAACCAAACGCTGGTGGTACGGTATCGCCGCCGCGCTCCTCGCAGCTGCGGTGTTTGGAATCTGGAACTCTCAGGTCGATACGGCTCCCCTCGCGGTGGTGCAGGACACGGTGGGCACAGGGAGAGACTCGCCGCTCGGTCAATTGGGTGGCCCCCTTGCGACCGGCAGCTATGAACTCGATAAGGGTCTTGCGACCATAAGGTTTCGAAACGGAGTTGAAATGATTGTCAGAGCACCGTCCAGATTTGAAATTGTCGATGAGTTTCTTGTCTTACTGCACCAGGGGACCGCTAGGGCTTCCGCTTCCGAGAGTGGGCATGGGTTCACCATCGAAACTCAAGCTGCCCGTCTTGTGGATCTCGGCACGGAGTTCGGTGTGACGGTCGATGAAGTTTCCGGCGAGAGCCAGATTCATGTCTTTGACGGACGGGTGAACATTGAAGGAAAACGAGGACATGCAGAAGTCACTTCTCTGGGCTTGGGTGATACCGCCCGAATTCGAGAAGGACAGTTGGAACGCATTCGGCCGCCGAAACCGGGAACCTATCCCAGTGCCGATGACCTTGGACTCGCTCGCTGGCAATACCTCGACGCGGAGCTGCGCCACGACAAAGACTTGATCCTCTACTACAACTTCACTCAGCAGGAACAGAATCGGCTCCTGCTTCAGGACGAGGCCATAAAAGGAGAGTCGGTCGACGGGAAAATTTCCGGTGCCCGTTGGGTCACGGGGCGCTGGCCAGGAAAATCGGCACTGCTCTTCGATGGACCGGGAGATGCGGTGGAACTGGAGATCGAAGAAGAGCTGCCGCAGCTTACGTTTTCGGCTTGGATCAAGGCGGATCGCCACGAGTATCCTCTCACACCAATCCTCAATTCGGACGGATGGAGCGAAGGTGATCTTCACATTCAGTATTCCCGCAGCAGCGGCGCGTTGTTTGCAGGTGTCCACATTGGAATTTGGAAGGAAGCACAGCAC
>JBCDHN010000572.1:0-3236 GCA_038749915.1 Verrucomicrobiota bacterium
AAAAAAGAAGGGGAAGCGGCTGACAAAGCAGGTCAGGAAATTCCCCGCAAAGAGCAGAGTTATCGCGAAAAAGTCGATGAGCAGGCCCAAAAAAGTCGGGCGCATCGACTGGCGGAAGTGGCTCTGAGTAAATCGCCGGACGACGCAAATCTGCAAAAGGCATTGGGGCAGGCAAAGACCGATCTGGAAGCTTCCGAAGCGGAACTGTTGAATGCGAAACGCGCGGTTGCGCTCTCCATCAGAAACCGAGATCTGGCTGCGAAACTCACAGGTGATGCTGCTCGAAAGGTGGCGGAAGCCAAGGCCAGGAAGTCGACTTTTGACTCCGCCATGGAAGTCTTGAAAACGCAGCGAGAAGCGCTTCAGAAACGGATTGCCGAAGAGCTTCCCAAACAGGCCCTGATTGGACTCGCTTTTTCGCCGAGCGGCGAGAATGTTTACACTGCGACCGGAAACGGAAGGGTCGAAGTCTACGTCACAAATTCTGGCGTCCATCTGGAGACTTTGAACGTCGGTCAGGAAATTGAGGATATCGAAGTTCGTGAAACCGATGGCTTTGTTAGCCGCTTCAAAGGGGGAAAAACCATCGCTTGGAACATCAGGCGAGACTGGGAGGAGAGTGACCAGCTTGGGAATGGGGAGGATCCTGCGCTTTTGATCGACCGGGTAACAGCGTTGGCTTTTCTTCCTGGGAGCAGCAGATTGATCACCGGCAGTGGTGTCCCATCGCGAAGCGGGCGTTTGAAACTTTGGGATACGGAAACTCTCTCACCGATTTTGGAGAACATTGAGGCTCACAGCGACACGATTACGGAAATCGTGCTTTCGCCGGATAGCAGTCAATTGGCCACCAGTTCGACCGACAAGTTTGTGAAGACCTTTGATGTGGAAACGCTGGAGCATCTCGAATCGTTCGAAGCTCATACCGGGCACGTCCTCGGAGTGGATTGGAGCCCGTATGGCAGGCACCTGGCCTCCGCCAGCGCTGACAAAGAAGTGAAGTTGTGGAGTTTGGAATCCGGAGAACAAACCAAAACGCTCAAAGGTTGGTCCAAAGAAGTGACATCGGTTTCCTTTGTCTCCGGAGCTTCCGAGCAGGTGATCACAACGAGCGGCGACAAATCCCTCAAGCTCGACACCAGCGCCTTGAGCGGATCCTCGGGCTTCCTTTTCACCTCGGCCGTTAGCAAAGATGGATCCTTGATCGCCGCCGGTGGGCAAGACGGTGTTCTTCGGCTCTGGACATCCAAGGATCGAAAGCTCGTTCAGTCATTCGATCCTCCGGATTCCGTTCAGGAAGTGGCGTCGAGCCAGTAACTGCGTCGCGTCTAGCGCCGAGAACGCATAAAGAGCAGAATCCAGTAGAGCAACTGACCGAGCGAGGCAAGCGCGGCTACCACATAGGTCATTGCGGCCCATTTGAGGGCGTCGCGAGCGCCTGCTTGAAGTTGTCCCTGAGCGATCCCGCTACGCTCAAGCCAGACCAAAGCCCTTTTACTGGCGTCAAATTCCACTGGGAGCGTGATCACACTGAAAAGCGTCGTCATGGCGAAGAGGACGATCCCAATGAGAAAGACCCAGGCATGTTTTCCCTGGCTCATTGCCATGATCACGAGTCCTCCCATGATGACCCACTGGGAAAGCTGGGTGGACAGGTTTACAATCGGAACCAATGCGGAACGCATCCTGAGAGCACTATAAGCAGTGGCATGCTGAACCGCGTGGCCGCATTCATGAGCAGCTACCGCAGCAGCGGCTAGGGTATTGCTGCCATAGACCGGCTCACTTAGATTCACCGTTTTCTTCAGGGGATTGTAGTGATCGGTAAGTTGCCCTCGGACCGCGGTGACCTCTACGTCCTGGATTCCGGCATCCCGTAGCATTTGCTCGGCAACTTCACGGCCCGTGACATTGAGTCCGACACGAGAATACTTTGCGAATTTCCGTTGCAGCGTATTGCTGACCAGCCAACTGGCGAGCATCGAAATTCCAAGGATGGCAAGATACAGGGGATCAAATCCGTACATGACGCGAAGTGGTTACGTTGGTAAAATTGGTCGTTAGGTCGGGCAACGTGCGTTCCCCGCTTTGAATTCGACGTTTTAGAGCCGAACTCCTGCGAGACTTTCTATCACATTTTTTGTCGATCACCAGTCAGAGGTTCAGGATTGCAATCTTCTGGGAACTCGTTACGCTACCGCCCTCCTGAAACCTCGTTTTCATCTTTTCTATGAGTGAACAAGATCCTTCGAAGCTGAAAGTCCGGTATGAAAATACGACGGCCGTCTACGCGAACCAAATTGTGCTGAGCGCAAACCGCGAAGACTTGATCCTCGATTTTTCTTCGGGTGCCGTGCCTGATCCAGCTTCCGGAGACCCGATTCTCCCCGTCCATACGCGTGTTGCATTGTCCTGGTCGGGAGCTGCCCGGCTTCGCAGCTTGTTGGACAAAGCACTGGAGCGCCAAGAAGGCGGCGAGTAGATTCAGCCAATTAGCAACGCATTTCGGGCCAGGTTTTCGAGACGGGACTGAACATGTTGTTCGGCCAGACGCTGCACATCATCAGGGAGATTTGTCGTTAGGCCCTGATCCTGAAAGACGAACTTACCTTCGCTCACCAGCATGGCGACGCTGGAGGCCATCGCTTCCAGGCCGTGGTTGCCGTCGCAAAGTTGAATGAGATGCTGGGACAAGGTGTCGACGTTGAGCGAAACGTGTCGCAATGTCGTGACTGTAGACCCAATGCCAGCCTGGTAACGCGCAAGAGGGCTGGCGATGGGATTCTCGCTCAGCTCAGTCACAAAAGTGCCGGGTGAAATATGGAGTTCAACGATGTCGGCAGTGGCGCAGGCCAAGAGCATTTCTGCCAGACTTTGCGATGCTTGTTCCAAGACCTCGGGTTCCTGCGCCGTGCTTGAGCTTCCGGCCAGTTTTTGATGAGCCTGCGTTTCCAACTCCGCAAATGGGAGCCGCTTGGGCCAGTTTTCGGCCATTACCAACATCGCGGCCTTGGCCAGAGGATGGCCGGTCGTCACATTGGCACCGCGGGACCCCTGAAAGGACTCAGGTTGGCCATCAAACCTGAGGGGAGCCTGGTCATACACTCCGAATGCGGTTGCGAGAAGCGACTTTGCGACGTCTGGGCTCAGCCGTCGATTGACGTCGATGCTTCCATGGCAGATGAGCGTCTGCCGGAACATCCGAAGCATGGCGAAATCCAAGAGCTGTTCCGCTT
>JBCDHN010000573.1:0-3234 GCA_038749915.1 Verrucomicrobiota bacterium
CAAGAACTTCAGCCCAAAGACCTCTTCAACTACGAAGGTCGATGAAAGAGGTCGACTACTTGGTGATCGGTCAGGGGATTGCCGGCACCGTCTTCGCCCTCCAGGCGCTCGAACGCGGGAAACGCGTTTTGGTGATTGATCGGGAGGAAGCGACAACCTGCTCCCGAGTCGCGGCAGGAATCATCAACCCGATCACGGGCGGTCGACTCGCAAAGTCCTGGCGGCTGGACGAGCTCTGGCCTGCAGCAACAGCATTTTATTCCACCCACGGTGCCGAGTGTTTCCAAACGCTTCATCTCCTTCGGTTGCTCCATGAACCCGAGCACGTTTCCCAGTGGAAGAAGCGCCAGACCGATCCCGAATACCAGGCGCTTTGTGAACCCGGCGTTCCGGAAATGGACCCAGCAAAACTGCAACCTCATTCCAACGCGTTTGAAACGAACCACGCGGGCTGGTTGAATCTGCCCAAGTTTCTCGACCACGCGAAAGGACTCCTTATCGAACACGACGCCTTCCGGTCTGGAAACGTAGCACCGACTAACATTCAAGCTCGCCTCACCATTTGGTGCCAAGGCTACGAAGCCGCCAAAACCGGTCCTTTCGATTGGGTCCCAATTCGAGCCGGGAAGGGACAAATCCTCGATCTCAACATCCCCGACCTCGACGAATCGCGGATTCTCAATCGCCGCAAATGGCTCCTCCCCATTGGCCAAAACCGCTACCGAGCCGGAGCAACCTTCGAATGGGACGCACGTGATCGTGAGCCAACACCCGAAGGACGCGCCGAATTAGAATCAGCCCTACGCCAGACCATTCAGCTACCCTTTGAAGTCACCAGCCATCAAGCCGCATTCCGACCGATGGCGAGACAAGGACGCCCAATTTTGGGACGTCACCCCGAACGCCCCGACCAGATCCTCTTCAACGGGCTTGGTTCTAAAGGCGTTTTGCTCGCACCTTTCTTTGCGAAGCACCTTCTCGACCACTTGGAAACCGGGTCGACGATCAATCCCGAAGTCGACGTCTGTCGCTTTTGGACGTCCTAACCTGCGGATAAACCACGCTTCGCCATTTCTGCCAGGGTCCAGCGATACTCGTTATCCAACTGATCAACAACATCGACTGAGCGCATCTCCTCGGGAAGAACTTCCCAGGTGTAAGTCTCCATTTCGAGATGTTGACAGAGGTCGGGTTGCTTCGCCAAAACGTCGAGCGTTCCCTGCAGATGTTCGCGAGTGTCTCCGAAGGGCGTCAGCGGCTCGGCGTGAAGCGGCACGTGAAAATGGACCCGCCACTCTTCGCCAACATCATCCGGCAAATCGGTCGCCATCATCAAAGCTTCGTCCAAATCGCGGTAACGCCGAAGCTCTCCATCAGCCTGCTGAATCACGACCTGATGCAGATAAACGTCTTCCTGGAAGTCGCTCAAACGTTGTAGGGCCGCTGCATTTGGCTTCAGGCTTAAGGCGGAACTGAGATGGAGCTTGCTGATCCGGATTCCGGCATCCGTTAATCGGCCCAATGCGTCGTCCGCGTCTTCATATTCCACGGCCAGATGACAGGTGTCATAGTTAACTCCAATGTTTTGCAAGATCTGGGAGGGTTCATCGCTGCGCTTGAGCAGCTTTTCGAAGAACGCGACCGTTTCCGTGCTTGTCTCGAACATGCCCAAGGGCTCCGGCTCCAAACCCAGGTGTAAATCACGCCCGGTGCGTTGGCGCAGCTCTTCGATATATCGGGAACAGGCGATCAGGTTATCGCAAATCACATCAACCTGAGAGTCGTCTTCGATGAATTCCTTGAAGGAACCCGGCAGCGTGCTGACGCTTCCCGCCTCGCCTTCAGGAGCCAAATCCGCGATCAGATCGAAAAGCTGATTCGTATAGATCAAGCGCTCCGGTTTGGTCCAGTCCGGCGCATAAACCTGTTCCTTCACCCGAGTGCCGTGAAACTTTCCGTAGGGAAACCCGTTGATCGTGAAGACGTAACTGTTCTCATCGGCCAGCCAACAGCGAAACTCCTCCAGACTGGCGGGACTCGCGAGCTCGGCAGCAGCATCGGCTCCCAGACGCAGTCCAATCCCGTATGGCTGATCTTTGCTGACCCGATCGCGCACTGCCATGGTGTAGTCGCGCAGGGTTTGAAAGGTCTCCGACCACGTCTCGCCGCGGTGGATATTGGTGCAATAACCGAGATGAATGTCGTTCGCGAGCTTCATGAAAAGGGTTGGGCGGCTACTGTCGCAAGAAGGAAGCTGAAATCAAGAAAACCGCGCGACCCGATTTTCCGGGTTGCCCAAGGTTGGGTTCGAATCAAACGGTGAAGGGATGAAACCCCGCTTACTTCTTCTTGTTCTCGCTTTTGCACCCTACCTGATGGCGATCGAAGTGCCTCCGGAGGTCCCTCATGAGGTGTAAGCATTGCAACCGGGGGTGAAGCTAACGTTGCTGGCCGAGCATCCCGACCTTGTCACGCCGACCGGGATCGACGTTGACGAAAACGGCCGAATTTGGGTGGTTGCGAGCCACACCCATTTCCGACCGGAAGGATACGAGGGACCTGAGAACGACGAAATTCTGGTCTTTGATGCCGATGGAACCAATCGGCGCGTGTTTGCGAATTCGACCGTGGCCACGATGGACCTAGAGCTGGGCAAGGATGGCTGGGTGTATCTGGTCGAGCGAGACCGGATTTTGCGCATTCGCGATTCGAACGGAGATGGCAAAGCGGACCAAGAGGAAAATCTGGCGACGCTCGAGACTGAGGAAGACTATCCGCACAATGGCTTGGCCGGCTTGGCTTGGCATCCTTCGGGCGACTTGGTTTTTGCCCTCGGTGAAAACTTCTACACGCCCTGGACCATTTCCGATCGAAGCCAGGCGAAGGTAACTGGCACTGGCGAAGGTGGAATCTTTCGCATGACCGCCGACGGGAAGAACCTCTACCGCATCGCTCAAGGATTCTGGAATCCCTTTGGTGTCTGCGTTCGAGATGATGGGGAAATTTTTGCGGCCGAGAATGATCCTGGAGCGCGTCCTCCGTGTCGCTTGATTCACGTCGTAGAAGGAGGCGACTATGGCTATCAACGACGCTACGGACGTTCCCCGTTTCATCCCTTTGTTGCGTGGAACGGTGAGCTGCGGGGAACCCTTCCCATGATTCACGCAACCGGAGAAGCGCCCTGCGCGATCCTGCCGCTTGGTGGTGGCGTCATGGTGCCATCCTGGAGCGACA
>JBCDHN010000574.1:0-3222 GCA_038749915.1 Verrucomicrobiota bacterium
ATTGGCCTAGGGTCATGTGAGCAAGATTCAATAACCAGATCGCGTTGGTGCGAAGTTGTGGAGTCGGGGCAATGCGGAGAACTTCTTCTGCTGCCGTGATCGCATTTCGGGATCCCCATTGATCGGTGTGGAGAGCGCCATCCTGCAGAGGGAGGATGCAGCTCTCGGGAGAGTAGCGGGCACAGCAGTTTCGCGTCTCGGCCAGCCGCAAATAAATCTGTCCCAGAGTAAGGGTTAGGATGGCCCGTTTCTCAGGGGTGGCTTCGTTGGTGTCAGCCCATTTTTTACAGAATCGGAGGATGCGAAGCGCGGTTTCCAATTTGCCCTGTTCAGCCTTCATCACGGCGAGTTCAACAGACATCCGGATGTAGGCTTCCTCATTCCCCTCAAACGGTGTCCTGGCGATCAATCGTTCAAGTTCCGTGATTCGAGACACCCCGAAATAAGGATTGTTACGAAATTCCACTTCGCGAATCCGCGAAAGTGTTGCCTCCATTTTGGCATGGCCATCAAGCGTTGCCTGGTCCAGCGAAAGAGCTCCCTGCTGGCCGTTGGCCATGGGGAAGCTGACCCAAATGGTCAGTAGAATGAGAAGGTGGGCCTTGGGTTTCATCAGAAGGGTGGAGCACCGAACGAGTCGCAGAGCGCAAGTTCACCGCAACAATGATTGGTTCGAGACCGTGTTGCTGTGACATGATTGCCACCCTTCGATTCTGCATGCTTCTTCTCGTTGCGGCCGCCGGGCTCCATGCCGAAGCATCGGAGCCCCAATTTGATCCCGTCATTCAGGAATTGGAGGGTTGGAAAGTTCATGTTGATCCAGCGCTGTTGACCGATGATCCGGCAAGTGAGGAACGGCGGTCGCTGCGAATGCTGGAGAATCACCTCAACTTCATTGCGCTTCTCGTGCCCGAAGATCGGCTTGTTGAGCTGCGAACCTGTGAGATCTGGATTGAGCGGGAGCATCCTTCGTTAAAGAATATGCAATACCATCCCGGCAAGCAATGGTTGATCGATCATGGCCATGATCCCCGTTTGACGAAGAAGGTCCACATTCCAGTCGCCCGGCAGCTGATTGCTCGCCATCAGCTTTTGAAGCATCCCATGGTTGTGCTCCATGAACTGGCTCACGCGTATCACGATCAGATTCTCGGATTTGATGAGGCGAGGATCAAGGCCGCCTACGAAGCGGCAAAGAAAGCAGGAAAATATCGCAACGTGCTACTCTATAACGGGCGTCGCGTTCTCCATTATGGCATGACCAACCCTAAGGAATACTTCGCGGAAGGCACGGAAGCCTATTTCAATCGCAACGATTTCTATCCGTTTGTTCGCGCTGAGTTGAAGGAACACGACCCCGGGTTCCATGAGGTGTTGGTCGAAATCTGGGGAGATCTGAGATAAAGCGTTTTGCGGCTCAGGGATCTTGCGGTGGCGGCTTCCGATATTGCTTCAGTCGCTTGGCAATTTCTTCGTTCTCGGGATCGAGTTTGGTCGCCTTCTCAAGATACTCGATCGCTTTCTTTTTCTGACCCATCTCGAAGTAGGTTTGCGCGATGTGGTCAAAAATCACCGGGTCTTCAGCATCGCCCATCAGATCAGCGGCCCGTAGGAGTTCGCTGAGCGCGGCCTTGTAGTTTTTCTTTTTGAAGTGCCACCAACCCAGGCTGTCGGCATAAGCGTCGGAGTCGGGCACCAAATTGTTGGCCTTGACGATAAAGATCCCGGCTTCGTCGAGGTTCTTGTCCAGATCGAGCCACATGTAACCGAGATAGTTCAAGGGCATGGCAGCGCGTCGCTGGTCCGTAATCGGCACACGCTCAATCGCTTTGCGGAAGTTTTTCTCGGCCAGGTCATACTTTTTCAGCCGTTCGGCCGCGGCGCCGTAGGAAAAATAGAAGGAGTCGTTGGTGATCGTGGGATTGGTCTGGCCAACGCGAATTTCGGGGCGTTCGAAGGTCTGCAGGGCAAGGTCGAACTGTTCCGTCGCGTTGTAGGCGACCCCGAGGTCCGCTTTGATTGGCAGGCTTTCCGGATGCTCTTGCTCGCCTTCTTTCAGAAGGATCACGGCTTCTTCGGGGCGATTTTCGATCAGGAGGAGCTGGGAGACGAGCCGATATTCCTGGGATGTGCCGGGAGAAATCTTGAACGCATCAAGAAACGTTTCGATCGCCTTGGGCAAATCCTGATTCTGGAGATGAACCTGCGCTTCTTCGCGAAGTTTCTCAGCCTCTGCAAGGTCCTCGTCCTGAGAGAATACAAGACCAGCGCCCAGTTGGAGGAGGAAGGCCGCAATCAGCAGTCGAAACGGAAACGTGGACGCCTGACGGAGCGAAAAACGAAAATTGGGAGTCATGGAGGCAGAATGGATGGGTTCATGCCTTGGCGAAAGGGATTTTTTGATTCGAAACTGCGATTCAGGCGGAAGGATCCTCACTTTTCGGAAACGCGAGAACAAACCGGTTCGATGCCGATTGAGGTTCGCACCAGGCTCTACCACCGTGGGCCTCCGCCACTGCTTCCACAATGGAAAGGCCGAGACCGGTTCCGGGAGCGGTGGGCGATTCCCGGTCGCCACTCGCTCGAAAGAAGCGCCGAAACACGTCACGCGTCTGATCGGGGTCGATTGGAGTTCCCGTGTTTTCGACGCTCAGCCACAGTTCCTCTCCATTCTGTTTCAGATGGATGGAGATTCGGCCCTTTTCGGGAAGATTGAACTTTTCCGCGTTGCTGATGAGGTTCCCGATTGCTTGGCGGAGCAGTCCAGGGTCACCCCGCAGTTTCAGGTTTGGTGCGATCTCGGACTCCAAGCAGATTCCGGATTCGGAAAGAGCCGATTCAAAGTCCTGAATCACGTCCGTGACCAGTTTGGAAAAATCCTCTTCGTCATACCCGATCGTCAGCTTGCCCGCGTCCGATCGCGAAAGGAGAAGCAGGCCATCGATGATTCCTCGAAGTCGTTCGGTTTGGTCGAGCAAACCGGCCAATTCCACAGCTCGATCCCCTTCCGCTTTCTGCAGCGCGTTCTCCAATTGCCCGCGAAGGATCGTGAGCGGCGTTCGCAGCTCATGCGACGCGTCTGACGAGAATCGGTTGGCCTGTCGAAAACTGGATTGAAGCCGGCGCGTCATCTCGTTGAAGATTCGGGAAAGGCGGTCTAGGAGATCGCGGGCGTGGGTCAGCTCCAATCGTTCCGTCAAATCGCCATCGGCCACGCTTTCC
>JBCDHN010000575.1:0-3221 GCA_038749915.1 Verrucomicrobiota bacterium
GGATCACCCTGAAATCCGCGCTCAGGTGGCCAGGTTGGTCCGAAAAGATGCGGAACCCTGGGAAAACGCGGTCGCGATCCACGATTTTGTCAGGGACGAGATCGAATATGGATTTGGGCCCCGCTTTTATGAACACAAAGCCTCGGAGGTTTTGAGCCAGGGGCGCGGTTTCTGCAATTCCAAGTCCACCCTCTTTGTCGCAATGCTCCGGGCGGCTGGAATCCACGCGCGGCAACGTTTTGTCGAAATCGAGCCACCGATTCTCTACGGAATCGTGAATCCCGGCACACCATGGCTCGATCATAGTTTTACCGAGGTTTGGTTGGAGGGAAATTGGGTTGCTGTAGACAGTTACAATGTCGATCCGGAGTTGAATCGCGGGGCTCGTATCCGCCTTCAACGCGAGCGGAAGGTTCAAGGGTATGGAGTCCACAGCAGCGGAACCATTCGCTGGGATGGCAAGACGAACAGCTTCAGTCAATTTGTGTCCGGTTTGGAGCAGCCTTCCTTCAGCAGCCGGGACATGGGAATTCACGAAGACGTATTTCAGTTTTACGAAAGTGGCAGCTACGGTTGGAATCCGATGGAACCGGGCATGCGGACCTTCTTTCCAATCGCGGCGGTGATCATGAATCGAAAGCTTGATCGGGTTCGAAAAACCGGCTTGGGCATTTTCGAGCGTCGTGAATTGATGAGTTCAGCGGGATTCCGCCGATTTCGCAGCAAGCCGTAGGCGGATCGGCCCTTTCGCTGTCTCCGCATCAACAACGGCGCCCTTCTGGCAAACTTCGATTTCGCCTGCCTTGACCAGGGAACGCGCGACCGTGCGGGTTGCTTCCATCAGCGTTCGCCACGATTTCGGTTTCACGATTCTGGCGGCTTCACTCGGACAAATCGTAGCACCGGTCTTTCGCTGACTCAGCAAATCAAGAATCGCTCGCTCAATTTCAGCTTCAACTTCCTTCATGCGACCAGAGCGAGTTTCAAATCCCCAATCCAGGCCGCCCGTTCCGTTTGATGCTGGGTCGAATCTCGGATACGCAACAGATAGGATGGATGAATCGTCGCGATGACGCGTTCGGCCAGCTCGCAGCCTTCAACCGTGCCCCGCTCTTCCAACAGTCGGAAGTCGGAGCGAATCAACGATTTGGCGGCGGTCGCGCCAAGGCAGATGAGGACTTTGGGACGGACTTTAAGCACTTCGGCGAGCACCCAGGGACGACAGACATGGACCTCGTCGGCGCTGGGAGACTGGTGAATTCGGCGTTTCTCACGACGTTTCCATTTGAAGTGCTTCACTGCGTTCGTCACGTAGGTTTGTGATCGATCAATCCCGACTTCGGAAAGCGCCTCATCCAGCAACTTGCCTGCTGGCCCAACAAAAGGAAGGCCTTGCAAGTCTTCCTGGTCACCGGGCTGTTCACCCACAATCATGAGGTTGGCAGTCTCAGGGCCGACCCCAAACACCAATTGAGTTGCCCGGTCGTGAAGTTGACAGGCACGGCAGTGATCCGCCTGATCATGAATCTCGCTCAGTTTCAACGTATCCGCCTGACGAAGAACCTCGACCGGATTGACCTGTATTGGTTTGGGCGCTGGCTTGGGGACGCCGGCGGGAATTCGTTCCGAGACATGGGCGCGTTGACTGCTTGGGGCTTCCACCATCTCCCCGGTTCGCAACGAAGCCTGACTCGTAAGCTCGGCAATCAAGGGAGCTTCAGGCAGGTTCTTCCAATACTTTTTCGGCATCTCGGATTGCATTGCCTTCAGTTTGAGGCGCGCCGGATTGAAGATATGGCTGTAGTAGGTGCGCCAGTAGTCGTCGAGCGCGTCAGAATCCGGCGCTTCCTTCTTCGAAACGCCAGCTGTGAATTCGAGCTTTCTGCCATTCCAATGGACACATTGGTCCGGAGTCAGGATCGACCAATCCATGCTGGCGAAGCGTTTCGCAAAGAAGGGGGCGGTGAGCTCGACAATGTGGTGATCAGGCTCAAACCACGCCACGAATTGCTCGCGCCCCGACTCTTCATCGAGGCCGATTTTTCGAAAGCGGACGAACGCCTTCATCTTGTGGCGATCTCGCCGAACTGCCGAAGCGAAATCGTTGAGACGGTTGACGTCACGATCGCTCATGATTTGGAGCAGGTGTTTTTCGCTTCCTTTGGTGAGTCGCCAAACGGTGCGGTAGAGCAAAGCCCAGCGCTCTGGATGCGAGTGGCAGGCCACCAATTCAGCCAATTCCAGGAACTGCCTTGGAATCTTCAATGGGCCGGCCGGCGTTGGAACTGTATCTGAGTCCAGGCCTCCGAAAAGGCTTTCGATTTCGCTACCTTCGTCCTCCCAAATAATCGAGTCCGGAAGCACGCCTTGGGCCAGCAGCCTGCGCGCCTCATCACGCCAGGCCGAGTAGCGCGGCTCAATCCGGACCGTCTTCATACCTCCCCCGTCCGTGCGCTGGTTTGGGCGCTCCCGAAATCCAACTCCAATTGCGAGGGTGGGGGAGCAAGGGACTCTCGCAATCGATCACCGTCCAACCCGAGTCGGATCGGATTGTGATCAGCGGCGATGAGGAAGGGAAGACACTTTTTGAGCGAGATTCCCAGCTTGCGAAGATCTTCGAGCTTCAAAACCGACCATCGTCGGATTTGAAGGATCCGGTTCACCGAACGGACCCCGATCCCGGGAATCCGGAGCAGGATTTCTTTGGGGGCCTTGTTCACATCAACCGGAAAGTCGGCCCGATTTCGGAGCGCCCACGACAGTTTCGGGTCGATGTCCAGGTCCAGATTGGGCATCTCACTGGGCGCAATTTCATCGACACTGTAGCCGTAAAAGCGCATCAACCAGTCGGACTGGTACAAGCGGTGCTCGCGCATCAGCGGCGGGCGCTTCAAAGGCAGCACCGCGCTCGCATCCGGGATCGGCGAAAAAGCGCTGTAATAGACGCGGCGCAGGCCAAAACCTTTGTAGAGACCGCTCGCCTTGGTGACGATCGCGGCGTCGTTTGCATCATCCGCGCCCACAATCATCTGCGTCGACTGGCCGGCGGGGGCAAAGCGCGGCGCGTGGCGAAAGCGTTTGCGCTCATCCTTCGCCTCGATAATGCGCGCCTTGGTCTTGTCCATCGCGCCTTCGATCGTACCCTCATCCTTGTCGGGTGCGAGGCGTGTCAGACCCTTTTTCGTCGGCAGCTCAACATTGATCGACACCCGATCCGCGTA
>JBCDHN010000576.1:0-3217 GCA_038749915.1 Verrucomicrobiota bacterium
TAGGTAGCCGCGATTCGGCAGACCTTCGAAGGCGGAGTAGACTTCGACCTGGGTTTTGGTCAGGCCATCCACCGTCCAGCTTCCGAAGTTTCCCTTTGCCCAGCTCAAGGAAGGAAAGATGCAGATCAGGAACAAGAAGAAAGGATGCAGCAAGCTCATCTGCGGCTTTGCTGCGAGCATTTTCGCCAATCGGTTCATGTCCTCTGCCTTCTTCACTGATTGCAGAACAGATACTAAGCTGCGGTCTCCGTTTCTTTCAGCGTTTTCGGAACGCTCATCGATTGAGCTGGAATCTCCATCAGTAATTCGGTGACTATTTGACGATTGGTTTTGCCGTCAATTCGGGCGTTGTAATCCAAAACAATGCGGTGTTGGAGAACGGGCGTCGCGACCATCTTGACGTCTTCAAAACTGGCGTTGACCCGACCGTTCATCAGGGCACGGGCTTTGGCCGCAGATGCCAGACTGAGTGCGGCCCGGGGACTGGCGCCAAACTTGATTCCCTTGGCCGCTTCGCTTTGCCCGGGGTGGGTTCCATCGACAAGGCGGGCGATGTAATTGGCGACGACGTCCGGCAGATAAACGGTTCTGACCGCCTGCGTGATCGCGGCGAGTCGTTCTGCCTCCATCACCGGCTCAATCATCGGTTCGACGCCCAGTTCGCGATGATTGACAATCTTCTCCAGGGTTTCCGCATTGTTCCGATAGACCTCAACCTTGAAGAGGAAACGGTCGAGCTGAGCTTCGGGGAGAGGGTAGGTGCCCTCCAACTCAATCGGGTTCTGAGTTGCCAGAACGAAGAAGGGATCCGGCAGTTGGTGGCTCTCGCCAAGTACGGTCACGCGGCGTTCCTGCATCGCCTCCAGCAAGGCCGACTGGGTTTTCGGAGATGCCCGGTTGATCTCGTCAGCGAGGCAAAGATTGGTGAAGAGAGGACCAGGCTGAAAAACAAATTCGCGTCCCGAGGCCGTTTCCTGAAGAATCGGGTTTCCCGTGATGTCGCCCGGCAAAAGATCGGGGGTGAACTGAACCCTTTTCGTGTCGAGCTTGAGGGCTTTGCTGAGTCCTTTGACCAGCTCCGTTTTTCCCAAACCCGGCAGGCCTTCCAACAGCATATGCCCTCGGGCAAGCAGGCCTGTGACCACTGTGTTGATGAGTTCCTCCTGGCCAAAGAGAATTTGATTGAGCGCTTCAGTGAGTTTTTTGATCTCGGCGGCGTAGATCGCCAAGTCCTCTTCGGAAGGGTGCGTCATTTGGAAGGCTAGTCGTGTTAGAATTACTCGATAGTTTAGTTAGCAGTCCCACGCCTGGAACACAAGTCTGAGAACTTGAATCGAACAGATTTGACGAATTCCCGCAGTTACAAATCCGGGAAGGAATTCTACCAGACTCCCAAGGCCTCCAATTGCCCGGTGGCGGCTTCGCTCCAGCCGCGATTGGCAGCGGGGCTTGCCGGGCTCGGATGCAACACTCTGCCGAGCTTTGCCTCGTAGTTGGAATCTTCCGCGACTCGTTTCAGCGCCGTCTCTGCATAGGCTCCGACTCCAATCAGCCATTCGGGAGCAAAAGTAGAAAGACAAGTGCCGAGGTATTCGTCACAGGCCTGTTGGATTGCGGCAGTTTCTTTCGCCGAGAGTTTGTCAGGCGTGATGTTGCGTCCGGTTTGCGCCATGAAGACCAGCGGGCAATAATTCAGCACAAAGTGATCCTGGAAAAAGGCGTCTGGCGTTTTAAATCGCTCGGCGAAAAGTCCCCACAACCGCCTTCCGCTGACTTCAGAGCGGGTGCAGGCAAATCCCTCGATCGGGCGCTTCGGATTCTCCACTTTTGGTTTTTGGACGGGTTCATCAATGCCGAGCCATTCCCTGACCGCCGGGATTTCTCCAAACGGCACCCCGGTCTGGGCCATCCCCCACGGACCGGGATTCATCCCCAACATTAAAACCTTCTTGGGGGAGTCTCCATATCGCCGAAGGTAAGCTTCGTGAGGTGTCCGTGCGTAGACGAGCGGGTTGTAGACGTGGGTCACCGGTTCGCCAAACCGCAGCTTCTTGAGGCGCAGGCAAAGCAGGTCAGTGGCCGCGAGGATTTGGTCGGCTTGCATTCGCGAATGTTCAGCGTTGCTGCAATCTAGATCCGAAATTCCTCGCCGGTATCCGCATCTGCAATCATCATTTGTTCACGATGAAAGGATGGGTCGCTGCGAAAGGTAAACCTCGCCTGATGGCGACGCTCCAGATCCACGATATGCTCGGTATCTTCGGAGCGGAGACGTTGGAGCACTTCCGGGTGCACAACAATGAGCAGGTTGTTGACTCCACCTTTTTTGCGATACATGAGGGCGTTGATCTTCCGCTGAATTTCCACGCTCATCGTCATGGTCGACATCACCACGCCTTTTCCGGAACAATAGGAGCACTGCTCGCTTGTGGTCACGCTCAAACTTTCATTGAGACGCTGACGGGTCATTTCCATCAAACCAAGCTGTGAAATGGGCAGGACCTGGGTCTTGGCTTTGTCGAGCCGGAGACGATCTCGTACGATCTTGTAAACCTGCTGCTGGTCTTTGCGGCTTCGCATATCAATGAAGTCGACCACGATGAGCCCGCCAATGTTTCGCAAGCGCAGCTGACGGGCGACCTCTTCCGCCGCTTCCATGTTGGTTTCCAGAATCATCTTGTCGCCGGATCCCTTGTTCCTGCCCGTGTTGACGTCGACAGTGATCAGGGCCTCAGTTTCGTCAATCACCAGATAGCCGCCACAGGGGAGCCACACTTGTCGGTAAAACGCATCGTCGATCTGGCGCTGAATTCCAAACTTTTCGAAAATCGGTTCCGGAGAGTTGTAGAGAGAGATTCGATTACGGGAGCGTCGCGAAATCTGACCCACCAGATCCTTCATTCGTTCTGCCATCTCCGAATCGTCGATGATGACCTCTTCAACGTCTTCGGTCAGGAAGTCGCGCACCGTTCTTTCTATCACGTCTGGCTCGCGGAACACGCAATGAGGAGCCGGGTTATCATCATATTCATCTTCGATTCTCTCCCATTGTTCCAAGAGGATGCTGAGGTCGCGGATGAAGTAGCGGAGTCGTTGCCCCTGGCAAACCGTTCGCAAAATGATGCCCATGTGCTCAGGCAGTTCCAAGCGCTCCATGATTTTGCGGAGGCGGGCCCGTTCTTTCGGGTCATCAATGCGCCGCGAAATCCCAAATTGA
>JBCDHN010000577.1:0-3217 GCA_038749915.1 Verrucomicrobiota bacterium
CGTCCAACCCAGAAAAGAGGGCGCATAGTCTGGGTTGGGCTTTGGAAAGAGAGAGCCGGTTTCTCTGAGGTGAAGCGAAATCAGATCGTTCAGCTCTTTCGTCAGATCCGGTTTCGTGACCGACAGGTCTTCACGCTCTCCCAAGTCGGACTCAAGGTTGATCAGTCGGAGCCGGTCCGTCTGGTCAGGACCGTCCGCGTAGAATCTCGTCAACTTCCACGGACCACGGCGCACCGAGGTCGCGGCAATCGATCCGGTCGCGGTCGGACTATGTGGAAAGTGGCAAAAGATGGCGCGATCCAGAGCAATGGATTCTTCCCCGCGCAACGTTCCAAGAAGACTGATCCCATCAACCGGTTGCGCAGGAGCGGGACTCTGGTCGACGGCGTCAAGAAAGGTGGGATAGAGATCGATCGATGAAACCAACCCCGCGTTCTCCGACCCCGGCGCAATTTGATCGGGCCAGACGGCGATAAACGGAACCCGTTGACCACCTTCGGCGATGTTCCCTTTGCCATTGCGAAGCGGGAGATTGCTGGTCGCGAACTGCTTCTCGACGAAGTTGTATTCGTTGCCGCCGTTGTCGGAGGTAAAAACGAGGAGGGTGTTCTCCGCAAGTCCCAGGCGGTCCAAAGCATCAACGATGCGCCCCACATTTTGATCAAACGTTTCGATCATCGCAGCCATCACCGGATTCTTCCTCGGCGCATCATCGGGTAACTTCGCGGCCTTTTCGCGGTATTTCTCGATCAACTCCGGCTTGGCTTCAAACGGCGCGTGGACCGAGTAATACCAAAGGTTGAGAAAGAACGGCTGATCGATCTCTTTTTGAGCTTCAAGCCAGGCGATACTTTGATCGGTAATGACATCGTCGATGTGCGAACCCTCGGGAGAATCCGGAATCGTTTCAATCGGCCAAGGGGCAAAAAATCCTCCGGGAGGCCCAGGGTGATGCCGACCACCGACAACACGATCAAATCCCTGCTGGTCAGGAAGATACGGCGCCCGTCCGAGGTGCCACTTTCCGACAAATGCCGTGGCGAAACCGCGACTCTTCAAGCGCTCTGCCAGAGTCACATAACTATTGGGAAACCGCGTTCGCGTTTGCGGTTCAACGGCGTGCCGCGTTCGCCCCGCAGTCTGCGGAACTATTGGATCAAGAACCACTTTCGCGAGATGAGCCGCCGGAGTCGTCAGGCGGATCCGACCCGGATACTGGCCGGTCAGGATGCTGGCACGGGTCGGCGAGCAAAGCGGACTTGCCGCGTAGGCATTGCGAAAGGTCATGCCCCGCTTGGCGAGGTCCGCTATAGCCGGTGTCTCATAAAAATCCTCTTTCGGATTCTGATAGGGTGTCGTGTCCGACCAACCAAGATCATCCGCAAGAATAAGGACAATGTTAGGTGGTCGTGCACGCGTCACCTCCTGGACCGGAACGGGCTCCGGAAGGATTTCGTCCGCGGCGGCGGCGAACTCAGCCTCAGCCTCCGTCCCGATCGCCTGGTATGTGTGCCATCCGAGTTTGCGATTTCCGTTTTCGTCCATGATTCCAAAGCGCAAACCACCCTCGCGATCAGGCATGTCCTGATAACGGTGAAGATGATAGGCTTCAATTGTTGGCAAACTCGGGAGCTTTCGAAACATGTAGATCAGTCCTGCAGCTTGGCGTTTCTGATCTTCTTCACTCAATGTCGGGGAATTGAAGCCCTGCTCCGAAAGGAGAATCGGACGATCCGGTCCCAGATAAGCGGGAAGAACTTCGATGTTCTTCGGGGTGATGTAGGGCGTGTTGAAATCGAAGGTGATATCCTCGTCATCCCACGTGTCGGGATCTCGCAAATTCTGAGGATAGGGATGATAGGCCACTCCCCATTCGAACTCTCCTTCCGCGGAAGCCATCTCACTCCAGAGATCGACCAATTCACGAACAACAAAGGACCCCTTGCCAAGACTCCGCTTAGTCCAGTGGTGCGTCAGAGAAATAAAGACACGAGCATGAGGGTCGTGAAGGCGCGCTGTGTGATAAACGAGCCGGGCGGAACGCCCATAAATTTCCAGATATCGGGCAAGCGGTTGATCCCCCATATTCGTCCACGTGCCATGCTGGTCGATCTCATTGTGAAGGACCCAACTCGCGATGCGGGCTTCCGGCTTCGAGTATCGCTTGGCCAAAAAATCCAAAGCGGCCCGATACAGATCGCTCGTGACGGGACGGGTTAAATCCGGCATCGCATAGACGCCGCGTGGCTCCGCTTCGGGATGTTTCAACGACGCGTTGGGGCCATTTCCCACCAAGAGAATACACGTCACCACCATGTCATTAGCACAAAGATGACGAATCGTGGAGTCTTTCCCCGCTAGAAACCGTGGATTGAAAAAGTAGGTCTTTCCTTCGAAGCCGAAAGGCTTCCAATTCGGCTTTTGTGTGGGGGAAACGAGAGCATCAATGACGAAATTGACCGTGGCATGATGCGCGCCCAATTCGAAAATCGGGTGATCGTTCCCAGCGATCAAAGGAACTCCGCCAATCCCCTTTTGAGTCTTGGCAACGGCCTTGGGTAGGGAGTGAGGAACGACATCGGGGGCCACCGAAGTCGGCCACTTGGCCAGCGAAGCGAGAGAACCCGATGGGTGATCGAGCCTCCAGCGCGAATGCACCCGATCACGACGGGTCTGGGGATGAAAGCGAGGCAATTCCAGCACGAAGTCACCTGAAACCTTCCGGCGAACCACAGAGGCAGCCTTGCTGTGCGAAGGAAGATGTGGCGGAAGTTCGACCAGTTGAAGCGACCCCTCACAACTGCCTTCAATCCGAACAGTGTCCGTCCCAATAATGACACTATCAATGGATGCCGTGTAATGGTTGCGAAGGTAATCGAGGTATCTCGCCGCTTCCGCCTCACGGGCAGCCATCACTCGCGCCCGTTCGGTCCGCGCAGTGATCTGGGCTTCGGTTGGTTTCCGCAATTTGAAGTTACGAAGTCGGAAGCCGGTGTCCGGGCGATACTTCAAACTGACGTGAAACCGCGATTGATGGGTCGGCAGCTCATCCAACTCGATCGAAAAAGGCTGCCAAGTCTCAGCGAGAGGAAGCGGCGCAGAGCCGGTTAGCGTCATTCCGCCTTCTTCATTGCGGAAGCGAAACGAAAGCGAGGCGATACCGCTTGGAGAAAAATAATCGAAGGCGAGAACACTCTGCCCGACCGGCACCGTGACC
>JBCDHN010000578.1:0-3211 GCA_038749915.1 Verrucomicrobiota bacterium
CCAGAAAGCGGACTGGGGAGCCCGTCCGCTCAAAGACAAGCTGCTGCGGTATGCGTTCGACGACGTTCGTTACCTGCTTCCGCTGGCGGACAAACTTACCGAAAAGGTAAAAAGTCTTGGCCGACACGAATGGTTTACCGAGTGGTGCCATGTTTCGCGGGACAATGTTCTGGCCCGAAAAGAACGCTCTCCGGATGAGGTTTGGAGAATCCCCGGTTGGGGGAAATTGGATCGGGGTGGTCTGGTCTTTCTGCGTGAACTTTGGCATTGGCGCGATGACGAAAGTCAATCCCGTGACTGTCCTCCATTTCGGGTGATGAGTAACCAATCGCTGCTCGACTTTTCGACCCGGGCAGCGCGAGGCGATGCGGTGAGGGGAGCGAAAGGTCTTAATCCGAGTCAGGCGAAACGGTTCCGGGCTGCGATTGAGAAAGCCCGCGAAGTTCCCAGGGACGAGTGGCCCGTGAAGAGGCTCCGCAAAGGTGGCCGCCGAGAAGAATTCAATGCGGAAGGGTATGAAGCGTTGCGGAAAATACGGGATAATAGGGCGTCCGAACTGGATTTGGAGCCAACGATCATTGCAACGCGGGGGACTCTTGAAACGCTGGCAAATTATCCGGAAAAGAGGGAGGAGCTGTTGATGAATTGGCAGCGCCAGATTCTGTTCAGCGACGAATAAGCTTCCTCCGGCCTCCGTCTTTGTTACAACTTCACCCTCCTTGTCCTGTTCGTGAAACTCCACCATTCATCTCTTGGTTTTCTGGCATGTTTGCTCGCATCCTGCCAGACTCAGTCCTCTTCCACCTACAGCAGCAATGGACGTGCCGGAGGGCAGGTTGTGGAAGGATCGGTGACGGCGATGAATCCAACGGTTCTGAAGAAGAAATCCGGAGAGGTTGGCAGCTTTATTGGCAGTAGTGCAGGAATGATCGGAGGAAGTATGATTGGTGGGGATGCTGCCGCGCACGCCGCTGGAGCCTTGGGAGGTTTGCTCGTTGGTGCCTTGGCTGGAAATGAGGCGGAAAAAGCATTGTCGAAGAAGAAAGGCTGGGATCTCTGGATCGAAGGCGACGATGGGCGCAGTTATGTGATGCCCGTTCGTGATCCCCATCCCTTTGTGTTGAACGGACGGGTCAAGTTGGTGCTTAACAGCTATGGGCAACCGACCAGCGTTCATAAGTCCTCGTAGGATGGACGAATTGGGGGGGATCGTTTCAAGTCCTGAGTGGGTTGCGCAAAGTCGACTCATTCTCGATTCCTACGCCCGCTGTGTTGGTAGGGAATTGATCGAGCGGGCTCGAGATCCTCGCAAAGATGCCCAAACGCTGTTCGAGGTGCCCTTTGTCGTTGCGTCCCACAATACCGCTGAGGACCCGGTCCTGAACTATGGGAATCAGATGGCACTCAAGCTGTGGGAGGCAGATCTGGATGAGTTTCTGCGAATGCCTTCGCGCCTCACCGCCGAGCCTGTCGAACGCGAAGAGCGGGCCAGGATGCTCCAGCAGACGGCGGAGAAGGGGTTTATCGATGACTATGAGGGAGTTCGGATTTCCCTGACCGGGAAACGATTTCTCATCGAACAAGCGATTGTCTGGAACCTTGTGGATGCAAGCGGCCTTCCCGCGGGACAGGCAGCTACTTTCTCGACTTGGAAGCCCTTGTAAGGTTCTGACTTTCCGGAAGACGGATTTGTCACATTCCTGCTTGTGGCTTCGACAGGATTTGTTGTTAATCTCCTTAACCCCTTGTGAACGATCCCAAACCAGCTGATCTCATTGATGTGACATCAGTTTTGTCGCAAACAGCTGCGACGAGGAGGCTGATGCCCATCGCCAAGCCGGTTGGGAAACTGTTGAGCTTTGATCGCATCAACGAGGGTTATCGAGAGGTTCTCAACCTTTGGGAGGAAGAGGGTAGCTTCTTCAAGGCCTGTCTCCGAGTGCTTGGCGCGACCTATCAAGTCAGCAACGAAGACTTGGACCGTTTTCCGCAGAAAGGTCCGGTGCTGGTTGTCAGCAATCACCCTTTTGGTGCGCTCGACGGGATTATTCTTGGCGCGATTCTGGAAGAAGTTCGTCCGGACTTTCGGCTTCTTGGGAATTTCCTGCTGCAACAGGTGGAGCCGTTGAAACCGTGGATTATTCCGGTGAGCCCTTTTGACTCAGCACGCAATTCTTCTGACAATTCACGGGGTCTGCGAGCTTGTTTGGGATGGCTCAAGGAAGGTGGCGTTTTGGCAACTTTCCCAGCTGGTGAAGTTGCGCATTTCAACTTTCGGCAACGCTCCGTCCGCGATCCTGAATGGAGCAAGCATGCAACATCGCTCGCCCGGCGAGGTGGAGCGGTGATTGTTCCGTTTTTTGTTCATGGCCGGAACAGCTTGGTTTTTCAATCGGTTGGAAAGCTGCACCCGCTCCTGCGTACTGCGATGCTGGGACGCGAACTCGCGAACAAGGCTGGCCATGAAATTCCGGTTGCGATTGGAAAGCCAATTGTATCGACCAAACTCGATCGTTTGAATGACGATGTGGAACGGACGCGTTACGTTCGCATGCGAACCGAGATTCTCGCCAATCGTGCTGCCGAACCCGGGATCGCCACGGGGCGATCGTTGATCCCGGCAAAATCGCCTCACATGGAGACGATCATCGATCCGATCGAACCTGACTTGCTCGCGGAAGAAGTCGCAGGGCTGCGGTCCGAAAGTCGAATCTACGAATACAAGCACTTCGCGCTCTATTTCTGTCGCTCTGAGGAGATTCCCAACGTGCTTCGTGAGATCGGGCGCCTTCGCGAAGTCACCTTTCGTCAGGAAGGGGAGGGAAGCGGCAAGGCCTGCGATTTGGATCACTTCGATGAGCATTACCGACATCTTTTCCTCTGGGATTCGAAAGCCCACAAAATCGCCGGCTCCTATCGTTGCGGGATGACGGACGAGATCATTCCCAAATTCGGAAAGCGAGGGCTCTATACCTCAACGCTTTTCCATCTCAGCGATGAGTTCATCGAAACGCTCACACCGGGCCTTGAACTGGGCCGTTCCTTCGTTGCCCCGGATTACCAACGAACTCAGCAGACTCTTACCCTACTGTGGCGTGGCGTTGGAGTGATTCCGTGTCGGGAGCCCAAATACTATCGATTATTCGGTCCCGTCAGTATCAGCAATACCTATTCCAAGGCTTCGAAGGCTTTAATAACGAAATACTTGCGG
>JBCDHN010000579.1:0-3211 GCA_038749915.1 Verrucomicrobiota bacterium
CATGAGCGCATCCATGCTCTCACTACCTTGATAAATCACACTCGAGCCCACAGACTTTTTCTTTCCCTCCGAAGGATTGTGAGACCGATGGAAGTCAAAACCTTCGTGGATATCGATCGTCCAATCCGGCCGGACCTTCATTGCAAATCCCCACAGCGCGGCTGCCAGCTCACCACGCGGCGCAGTTCTGAATTCCTCTCCCACTTCGGTCTGAGGAAAGTTGCGATTCAAATTTCCGTCTTCCTCAGGCTGGCCCGGGGTCAGCCGGGTATTCGCCTCCAGCGCCAGCATATTCGCTCGTGGAATGACCACCATCCTGCCACTCACAATCGGCCAATGCCGAATCTGCTCCGCTACCCGTGAACCAGCCGGTTCGTTCCCATGCATTCCTCCAATGATCAGGACCGTCGCCCCCCTCACGCCCGAATCGATAATATGGTAATCCGTTTCCCAATCCGTCCCCGGTGCGATTTTCCCACTCCGTTTGGTCGTCTGCTCCCTTTCCTCTCCTGAGACCAAGACGCCCTGGCCGGTCGCCCCTTGAGTAAGCAACCAGAGGACGAGGAGAGTGCAGACTGGCTTCAGAACTTCAACTTGGGCATTTGTCATTGGCAGTCACTGATTGATGACATGCCCAGCGCTCGACGACAAGAAGCATCAAGTCTTTCCAGCCAACCGCACGATTTGATCGGGGTTGATCCTGAGAATCGGCTGGGAACCAGCATAGCTGAGGACGCCAGACACTTCGATGGGTTCGGCTACGTAATCGAGAACGACGTCATTGAGCGCTTCTCCGTTTGGTCCCATGAGGAGGAAGAATTCGTGATTGCCTGCGGTGTCCCGGGCAAGGAAGCCAACGGGAATGCCACCTCTGATGCATTGGATCGCACAAGCACGATGCGGCTTGAACGTGCCGGGATTCATCGCTCCAAGCCAGCATTTGGAGTCGACGATTTCACCACGTATCACACAGATTCCATCCACGGTTTGTTTGGCGAGTGGAGATTGAGGCAAAGCACTGTCATCCAGCACTTCGATCTCGCTCACCACCTCCAGCATGGAATCCACATCCGTTGAGAGGAACGATGCCGTCAAGCCGACCTTCTTGAGGTGAAATTGAGATGCTTCTTCCGCAGAGAACCCATATTTGAACGGTTTGACGAGGAAATGTAATCGCTGTCCGTTGTCCGATTCTTCAATCAACATGGGAACGGGCTCGGCGACAAAGACACCTTCGAAGCGGCTCTCGGTGAAGTCCCAGGTTCCCGGACCAACGGTTTGCTGCAGTGCGGCGGCAACGCCCGCGATGGCAAGACCGCCAACAAGAACCAAAACAGTGATAAAGCCGACGAACCCGACAAGCGGCTTTGGAGTTTCGGACTCCCATCCGATGAAGAATGGTTTTTCTTTGGCCATGGGTTATACGGTTACAGGTTCGACGAGCGTTCCCGCAGGCTTGGGGTCAGGATCAATGAGGATGGTATTGCCTTCCACCCGAAGATGAAAGGTGGGAATCTTCTCGGTAAAGGGCTCAGGCGACGTTCCGTCCTCCGGCTTGTATTGATAGCCGTGCCAGGGGCAGGTTAGGCAGCCATAGATGAACTTTCCTTCCGTCAACGGCCCATTCTGGTGCTGGCACACTCCCGAGACAGCGGACACTTTGTTTCCCTCGTATCTGAGAATCGCGACCCGCTCTCCACCAACGGTCGTGCCAAAGGGAGTATCTTCTTCCAGGTCATCAACGCTGCAAACAGCGACATAACCATCATCTTTTGCTTCATGCTTCGGATCGCGGTCGATGCCTTTTTCCTTCCAGCCCGCAATCAGATGGAGAAGTGAAACCACGCCAACTCCGACTCCGGTCAAAATCGCAAAGACGGGATGCGTTTCACTTTGGAGGACTCCAAAGGCAACGTGAATGATGAGAAAGGCATATGCGATGTAGACACCCATGTGGAGCACTTTCCAAATGGGGGCGGTGAGGTTGGCCAACCAGAAATCATGACTCGTGGCTGCCATAACGAAAAGAATCAGCAAGGCAACGAAACCAAAAGCCTGAAACGGAAACGTGGTTATGCTGGTCCCGGCATCTGTGACAAAGATCGAGACGATCGGATTGATGTCCGAGTAGCCGTGATAGAGCAGGGTGGCAAAGGCGGAATGAATCAGCGCCAGCAAGAACATGGTAACGCCGAGATGTCGCCGATTGTAAAGCAGTGGCAGCCAGCGTTTGTCCAGTCTCGCCATGGGCCCGATCATCAGTATGAAATGCAGCAGCGTAATCGCAGCTACCGCAGTCGAACGAATGATCAGGATCGGCGGTGTTTGCTGAGGATTCAGCGCTAACGCTACGCCGATAAAGGTCGCCAGAAACAAGACGACGGCAATCACCAGAATAATGTCGTGACGTTTCTTAAAGGCGTTCCAGCCAATGGCTTGATAGGTGGCGCTCATGAGTTGGTTTGCGATGGAGGTTGTGGCAACGATTCGTTGGTTGCGGGAGTGGGACGATTCATCGTTGCATAAATCAACGCCAGGGCGGCGATGGCACTCACGATGAGCCAGAGCAGGCGATGGAAGCGGCGGTGAGAGGACTGCATGGGCTTTACTCGGAGGGTTTACGATGTCGGGATCGTTCTTCAGCCGGCGGTGCTCCGGTGATCCATCGGCCAAACATATAGGGCCAGAACAAGACCACTCCGGGAAGAATCATGAGCTTGAATCCAAGCTTGCTCTCCTTCGCTGCGGGATCGATGCGCTTCACACCGAAAAAGACAAACAGGACCGCAAAAAAAGCTCCAAGCGCGAGGTAAACGGCGAGGATGCTGAGTAACATTTCGATTGCTAAGATCATTTTTCTTTAGAGTAACTTGGAATCGGCCATGACTTCAATCACGGAGGGACCGGAGTGGTCCCAAGCTGAAATCATCGCAGCATCCAAGTCTTCATTACGTTTGACACGAATCCCCTGAGCACCGCAAAACTCTCCATACTCCGCAAAGTTGGGATTGTGAAGGCAGCGACCGTAAAGGCAGGCGAGACCTTTTTGGTCGCGGACGATGACCAGATCCACATTTTCTACAAGGATGCCGTACGGTTTACGAAGTTCGATTTGAGAAAGTTGAGCGACGGGTTGCGGACGCATAGCGTTTGCTTTGTAAGTAAGTGATCGACCGAACAATCACTTTACAAAAAACCTCAACAAATCTGA
>JBCDHN010000580.1:0-3199 GCA_038749915.1 Verrucomicrobiota bacterium
CCTTTCCAGCTTTCTCAATTCGGCCCGGCCCAAGCCTGGGGAGATATGGATCGAGACGGGCTCGAAGACTTCTGGATGGGATCAGGAGCAGGCCACACCGGAATTTTTTATTACAACAAGACGAAAGCGGGAGCCAATCCCAAGTTCGACGCCTGGATGCAACCCATCCTCCGCACTCATACCGCTCGTGAAGACATGGGTGCGGTCTTCCTTGACGTGGACGCCGATGGAGATTTGGACCTCTATGTAGCAAGTGGAAGTGTCGAGAGTCCCGCCGGCTCCGCAGACTACAAAGACCGACTCTATCTCAACAAGGGTTGGGGTCAGTTTACGGACGGCAGCAATCTGCTTCCCGATATCCGCGAAAACAGTTCGGCGGTGGCCGCAGCGGATTTTGACCGGGATGGCGATCTCGATATTTTTGTCGGCACCCGTTCGGTGGTCGGGCAATACCCCAAGCCGGCGGACAGCCACCTCCTCATCAACGACGGAACCGGCAAATTTCGAGACGGAACGCGCGAAGTTGCTTCCGGCCTCATTGGCACTGGCCTCGTCACGGGTGCTTTGTGGAGCGACGTCGACAACGACGGTTGGGTTGACCTTGTCGTTTCTCACGATTGGGGCCCCATCAAAGTCTTTCGCAATCGGGAAGGTCATTTGGAATCCCCGACCCCGAACGGAATCCAGGATGTCCTTGGATGGTGGACGGGCGTCGCCGCCGCAGACCTTGATAACGATGGTGACATGGACCTCGTCGCCAGCAATCTGGGAACCAATAGTCAATATCAAGCAAGTGCCCAATCTCCTGAGTTGATCTTCTACGGCGATTTCGATGGGAGCGGCAAAGCCCACATCGTCGAGGCGAATTTCGAGAATGGAGTCTGCTATCCGCGCCGCGGTCTCTCCTGCTCAAGCCACGCCATGCCCATTGTGAAGAAGAAACTGCAGACTTATCATAACTTCGCCAGCGCATCGCTCTCCCAGATCTACCCGATCGATCGCCTGCAACAATCCACTTTGATGAAGGCCAATGAGTTGAGATCCGGAGCCTTTCTCAATGACGGAAGTGGCAACTTCGAATTTCAACCCTTGCCGCACATCACGCAGGTCGCCCCAGGCTTTGGGGTCGTCCTCGAAGACTTTGACCTTGATGGATACACCGATTGTTATATCGCCCAAAACCACCTTACTCCGCAGGAGGAGACCGGCCCAATGCGTGGAGGCCTCAGCCAGCTTCTCAGGCGCAACCCTCAATCCGAGTCGGCCGATGACCTCTTCATTCCTGTTTCCCCTCTCGAGAGTGGACTGGTGGTGAACGGAGATGCCAAAAGCGTCACAACCATGGATCTTAACCGTGATCGCCGTTTGGATATCGTGGTCGGAATCAATAATTCGACGGCGAAGGTCTTTATCAATCGGGCCGCCAATTCCAAGAGTGCCGTTCCCGTGAGACTCAAAGGCTTGAAAGGAAACGCCGATGCCGCTGGATCGAGAATTGAGGTCAAAATTCCAGGAATGCCGGTTCAGGTCGCGGAAGTCGCTCTTGGCAGCGGATTTCTTTCCAACTCAAGCAGCCGCTTTCTTTTCGCAAAACCCGAAGACTACAAAGGCGCTGTCGATTTCGTCGTTCGGTGGCCGGACGGAACCAGCGAAGAGCACCAGATTGATGCAACGGGAGAATTGATCGTCATCAAACAGCCGGAACCCGTTGTCGAAGAAGAGGAAGAGACGCCGGAAGCCTGAAATCTCGGCTAGCGAGGAAACTTACCTTTACGGCGCTTCGGTTTCGCCGTGTGCTTCTTCTTTTTTATCGCCCGCATTTGCCGCTGATGGCTCTTGCTGATGGACTTGGATTTCAGGAAACCGTGGCTTTCCTGTTCCTCAGATACGCCCTGCGGTGACTCGATCTCGTTAGCTCCTTCAACCGCGAGTTCAGGAGAGGAAGCAACTTGCAGTGGCTCCACGAAATCAATTCTTCCAACCGGTTCACTCGTCATTTTTTCCGGCGGCACCTCAATCGGGGTCGTATGAACGTCGCTATCAAAATCCTTACCCGCGGCATGGAGGGACGGCAGCCGGAAACAGATCTTTAGCCCGTTCTCGCTCTGCGGATCAATGAAAATCCGGCCCCCATGGCGTTCCACAACCCGCTTACAGATCGCCAGTCCAATCCCCGATCCTTCAAACTCTTCCCGAGTGTGAAGCCGCTCGAAAATGGTAAAAACCCTCTCCCGGTGAGTGGGCTCGATTCCGATTCCGTTGTCGGCGATTGAGAATTGGATGAAACCGTTCTCGACCGGAGTCGCATCGATCTCAATCTCCGGAGCCGCTTCGCTCCGAAACTTGATCGCATTCTCGATCAGGTTCTGAAAGACACGCTTAATCTGCAGCTTGTCCCCTTTGATGGCTGGTAAATCCGCAGAACGAATGATGGTTCCGGTCGAGTTGATCCGGGAATTCAAATTCAGCTGCACTTCACCAACCAGCGCATTGACATCAATCGGCTCCCCCTCGGGCTCAGTTCCGTCGATCAGAGAGTAGGTCAGCAGCCCGTTCAGGGTATCTTCCATTTGGCGAACCCCACGAATCGCGAGTTGCACAAACTCCCGCCCCTCGGAGCTCATGGTCGATCCTTCTCGACGCTCCAATAACTGAATGAATCCACTGATGGAACGCAACGGCTCGCGGAGATCGTGAGCCGCAACATATGCGAACTGTTTGAGATCTTCGTTTGAGCGTCTCAACGCCTCCATCTGGTCGGCAAGTTGGTCTAAATTGGGTGGTATTGACTGGCCCATAAACCGGCGGAATCATCGCACAAATTGCCCCTGGTTACCAAGCCAAGTTTGCCGTGTGTCAGGACGAAAAATCCATGGATGAAACTCCCCAAAGATTCTCAAAATTGCAGTTTTTTCTTTATTGGTGAAAAAATCACGCATAACTGCATCTTATGAATGCGAATTTCGTGATTTCCATAATTGGGGCGGGCCTGCTTTCGCTCGGTTTCGTTCATGCATCCGAAGAACCGTTGCGATTTGATCAGCTTCGCACCCTCCAAAACGACACGTTTCACCAGGTCGAGGTGATCAAGGTTGATGCCACTGGTGCCTACCTTCGACACTCCAAAGGAATGGCTCGGGTGCGGTTCATGGATCTTCCCAAAGAGAAACGGCCAACATTCGAGGACCGGGCCATGCCG
>JBCDHN010000581.1:0-3191 GCA_038749915.1 Verrucomicrobiota bacterium
AGTCCGTTTCGGCTTCAGAACTCAAAAACGGCGAACGAAGCGAGATTATCGAAAAGCTGCTCAGTCTCCCCGAGGTTTCGAGATTGCGCGGAGCGTAAGTCGAAGAGTGGAGAATTTGCTTCGGACCGCGCCGTTGATTCGTAAACTTCAGCGAGTTCCCTTTCATGTCCCAAGATCCACAGTTCGTTCAAGCTGCGTTTGCTTCCATCGCTCCAAAATATGTCTTAGCGAATCATGTTCTGAGCCTTGGGATTGACGTTCTGTGGCGGAAGCGGGTCGCGAAAATTGTCCATGAACTCGATCCCCAAAGGCTTTTGGACGTTGCCACTGGCACCGGAGATCTGGCCTTGGAAATCGCAAAGACCTGTCCAGAAACTGAAATCGTGGCGACGGACTTTTGCCCTGAAATGCTGGAGGTGGCTGAGAAAGCTGGCGTAGCCAATACGATGGTGGCTGATGCCATGAACCTACCGTTTTCAGACGCCGAGTTTGATGTGGTCACAGTTGCCTATGGTCTCCGAAACATGGAGTCATGGGTCAATGCGGCCCGGGAAATGAAGCGAGTTTTGACGCGGGGCGGGAGCCTGATCATTCTCGATTTTTCGCTTCCAAAGGGTGTATTGAAGGAACCTTATCGGGCCTATCTCCACCATGTGCTGCCAAAATTGGCGGGAGTCATCGCGGGCAATCGTGGCGCTTATGAATACCTGTCGGAGTCCATTGAACGATTTCCGAGTGGAGAGGAAATGGAGGAGTTGCTGAAGGACGCAGGATTCGAAAATGCCCGTTCCATTCCTCTCACTGGAGGGATTTCCTCGATTTACGTGGCAAGTTAAATTCCAACTGGAAACAGTCGCTTCCTGACCCACATTCACCCTCTTATGAGTGATCAATCCGCCCATCGTCAGTTCTCTGGCCCGATGCTTGATGGGCCCGACCGCGCCGCGAGTCGGGCAATGCTATACCCGGTAGGGTTTAAGACAGAGGACTTCGAGAAGTCTCAAGTCGGCGTTGCCAGCACCTGGAGCATGGTCACGCCTTGCAACATGCACATAAACCGTCTTGCCGAAGAGGCGGGCAATGGTGTTGATGCAAGTGGTGGGAAGTCGGTCATCTTCAATACCATTACCATTTCTGACGGTATCTCGATGGGTACCGAAGGGATGAAATACTCGCTGGTTTCCAGGGAAGTGATCGCGGATTCCATCGAGACGGTTGCTGGCTGTGAAGGGATGGATGGAGTGGTGGCGATAGGGGGATGCGACAAGAATATGCCGGGCTGCATAATCGCCTTGGCCCGGCTGAATCGCCCGGGAATTTTCGTCTATGGTGGCACCATCAAACCTGGTTGTTACCAGGACGAGGACGTTGATATCGTTTCCGTTTTTGAGGCGGTCGGGAAGCATTCCGGCGGACTGATTGACGACGAAGAACTGCAGGGAGTGACGGAGACGGCAATCCCAGGTCCAGGATCGTGCGGTGGCATGTATACGGCTAACACGATGGCAAGTGCGATCGAGGCGCTCGGGATGAGTTTACCCAACAGCTCGGCCCAGGCGGCTGTTGGAGATGAGAAAATGATGGATTGCTTCGACTCAGGCGCAGCCGTGATGAACATGATCGAGAAAAGCATTCGCCCGCGGGATATCATGACCCGGGAGGCGTTTGAAAATGCGATTACCCTGATCACTGCCCTTGGTGGATCCACCAATGCGGTGTTGCATTTGTTGGCGATGGCATCAGCCGCTGGAGCCAAGTTGGAAATCGATGATTTCACCCGGATCGGGGCCAAAACGCCGGTGGTTGCCGACCTCAAGCCCAGTGGACAGCATGTGATGATGAAACTGGTCGAAATCGGCGGAACGCTTCCCTTAATGAGAAGGCTGCTCGACGAAGGATTGATCCACGGCGATTGCCTTACCGTCACGGGAAAAACAATGGGTGAAAATCTCGAAAAGGTTTCTCCCGACTATCCTGACGGCCAGACCGTGATCCGTGGGTTTGACAATCCCATCAAGAAGGATGGGCATCTCGTGATTCTCTATGGAAACCTTGCTCCCACCGGTGCGGTTGCCAAGATCAGTGGGAAAGAGGGTGAGAAATTCACCGGAACGGCACGCTGTTTTGATTCGGAAGAATTTGCGATGAAAGCGATTCTCGATGGGACGGTCGTTGGTGGCGATGTGATCGTGATCCGTTATGAGGGACCGAAGGGGGGACCCGGAATGCGGGAGATGCTTGGACCAACTGGAGCCATCATGGGCCGGGGACTGGGAAAGGAAGTTGCCTTGATCACGGACGGTCGATTCTCGGGAGGTAGTCACGGCTTCGTGGTCGGTCACGTTACCCCGGAAGCGTTTGAAGGCGGGCCGATTGGGCTGATCCAAGACGGTGACGAAATCACGATCGATGCGGTGAATCACGAAATGACCCTGCATGTGGAGGAGGATGAAATGGAGCAACGAAAAAAAGGATTCAAGCCTCCGAAATCCAAGTACAAACGCGGCGTCCTCGCGAAGTTTGCAAAACTGGTCAGTTCCGCCAGTCAAGGTGCCGTTACCGACTTGTAGAGTGTGGATTAGCGCAGGTTTCTGATGCGCTCTTTGCATTGAATTTGCCGACAAAATATTGAGCATCGGGCCGCGATCGGAGGTCACAGAATTCTGCATGGCCAGCCGGATTCCCGCTCATCTGCTTTTTTTGGCATTCCTTTTTGGAGGGAATCTCCACGCCGTGCACCCAGGGGCTGCGATCTACAAGAAGCTCTGTGTTGAATGCCACGGCGAAAAGGGGGAAGGCGTGGATGGCTTGGCCGACGATCCTTTGTATGGCAATCGTGATTTGGCTTCTTTGACCCGTCGGATAGAGCGAACCATGCCTGAGGACGAGGAAGATTTATGCGTGGGTGACGATGCCAGGTCAGTCGCCGAATACATTTACCATGCGTTTTATTCGGAGGAGGCCCAAATCCGGAACAACCCTCCCGATTTTGAGCTAAGTCGGCTAACGGTGCCGCAGTATCGGCGTTCAGTTTCAGATCTGGTGGGATTGCCGTTCAACGATCACATGAGCGGGTTCCCCGAGGAGAGAGGACTAACGGGGCGCTATTTTGGGACCCGGGGTTTTCGGGGGAAGAAGGAGAAGCTCGGCATGGATACCTTCAAGCAGCTCGATCCGGTGGTGAAGTTTGA
>JBCDHN010000582.1:0-3191 GCA_038749915.1 Verrucomicrobiota bacterium
CAGTCTTGGTCGGGTCGAACCATGAGTTTGAGAGTGTCTTCTTTGACCGTGACCATATCGTCATTCAGTTCACCTCCCCAAATCTCGTTCCCTTTATTGAACGTGACGTAGTAGAAGTAGTATTTGCCGTCATCATCCTGGAAGATGTGCGCGTCGATTCGGATGCTCTCCGGCTCCATGGGTAGATCGCCGATTTGTTTGAAGGGACCCTTCGGATGGTCGGCCTTGGCAACGCAGATCCGCACATCCGCAGCGTAATAGAGATAAAACTCGCCATCTTTTTCGACAATGTCAGGAGCCCAGAAGCGGGACTTGCCCCAGCTCTGCTCACTAGTGATGGCAAAGCCTTCGTCCTTCCAATTGCCGAGGTTCGGCGAGCTATACATCCGAATACCGCGTTTCATTTTCGGGAAATCGGGAGTGTAAGTGCAATAGGCGTAGTACATTCCATCATGGTGGATCACGACCGGATCAGCGCAGGCCGATTGAACCGGGTTCGTGTAGGTTCCGCCTTCGATCGAGACTTCTGGAAGATCGGTGTTGAGGTTGAAGTTGCGGAACTCGGCCCCCTCACCGAGCATGCGCAAGCCGATGCCACCGAATTGATAGTGATGATCGACACCGTCAAACTTCGGGAATCGTCCTTCAGCAACAGGCATCTGGTTGATCCAGGCCTGTACTTGATCACCACGAGCGACCACGCGCAGCTTGATCCATTCATTGGCCGGAACCGGCATGGGACGGCTGGCGATTTGATTCCAACTTCCATTGCAGCGGCCCCAGATGGCCTGATTGGCTTTGGCATGAACTCCAATATAATAACCGCAGAATCCGTCCGGCCCGGGGCCAGGCTCAGAAGTGCGGAAGATTACGCCAGCCTGGGCGCGGCCTTTGGCACGCACCTCGACCGTGAGTTCAAAATCGTCGACTCGCTGGTTTCTGAGGAATGCCTTGGCCGGAGAACCTTGTACTGAAATGACCTCCCCGTCGGTGTTCCAATCACCGCCGTGAAACTCCCACTTTTTGGATTTAGCAGTCGTTTTTGGTTTGGCCGCTGGCTCACTCGTTAGCTTTTTGAACAGCTCGATTTCCTTGGGATCGAATGGAGTGCCGTCGATGCGGAACAAATCGTGGTGCCAAACTTCCGGCTCCGGGTAAGGCTCCCCCGGCTTGATCACGACGCCCTTTTCGCGTTCTTCGATGGGATCGCGGTCTTTGCGGCTCTGCCAGGGCCAGATGGTTCCCGATTTCCCGGAAACGAAGCCCCAATTTACCGCGCCGACCTTATGTTTCTTCATCACTGGCAGACAATCCTCTACCGTTGAGTCGTTACCACGTGCCAGCCATTCGGTGACCATCACTGGGCGACCGTCAGCTTGATACTCAAGGATAAATTTTTCCAATCGCTCCCCGCCTTGATAGGAATGAATCGAATGAAGGTCGGAGTTGTTGCGATTGATCGCGATATTCCCGTCGCCCACACTGCCTTTGGAAGTAGAAGTGATCGGCTGGGAGGGATTGATTTCGCGCGCCCAGACCCAGGACTCGTGGACCAGTTTATTCGATAGATCTCCCATGCTCGACTTCGTGCCTTTCTTCCCGGTCATGTCTTCCCCCTCGCCGCGGCCGCGTCCAGGTTCGTTGTAGAGTTCCCACATCAGGACACGCTCGTCGTTTGCGAAGCGGCGTATCGTTTCTTGGACGTAGCCTTTCAGACGATTGATTTCCTCAGGCGTGGCCTTTCCTTCAGCAAAGCGCTTAGCGAGGTCGCGGCTCGGGCTATTGCGCCAACCGGAGTTGTGGAAGGCGCGAACGGGCAGCGGCTGAGGGCCGAGCTTCGGTGTTGGATAGTGACAGTCGTCAAAAAAGACAAAGAAGGGCCGAATTTTGTGTTTTTCGCAGATGGTTAGGAATTGATCCATCCGTTCATAGAGGCCCTCGGCGTCATCCTCCCAAACCAGGTCGTGAAGATAGACACGCATGGTGTTCATACCGATCGATGCTGCGAGCTTCAGCTCTTTGTCGATCGTCTCGGGATCGAAAGTCGAAGCCTGCCACATTTCAATCTGATTGATGGCCGTGGCAGGGTAATAGTTGGCGCCAACCAGCCAAGGCAATTCGTCGTACCATTGGTTGATCTTCTTCTTCGTCCATCGGCCTTCCACCCTGGGGTAAGGTGAGGCGATTTTGGTGTTGTTCCCTTTTCCCTGATCTTTGGCAGGGGCTTTTGCTTGGGACTTGGCGTTTCGAGCACGCCCCTGGCGTTCCATCGCCTTCATTTCCGTGGCTGGGCCTTCATCTCCACAGTGCGCCATCCAGCGGTCTAACTCAGCTCTCAACTCCGCTGCGATCTGTGCATACTCAGGATTATTAGCGAGGTTGTTTCTTTCCAACGGATCCTCCACCACGTCGAATAGCTCAATTTCGGCACGGTAGTGATAGCCATTCACCAATTGCTTGGCCTTCGCGTTACCGCCTTCGGCTTCCCGGATCCAACTCTGAAACTCTTTGGTGTTCGTGCAGGCGTTCTCAAACTTTATCTCCGGGGTGAAATTCCAGATATATTTGTACTGCTCCGAACGAACCGATCGAATGCCATATTGCTCCGACCCTTTGTTGATACCGCGGGTCGTCATTTCGCCGAACACAAACTGCTTGTGTTCCTGCTTGCCGCCGAGGGCTGGCAGAATGCTTTTCCCGTCAAGAATCTCGTCTGGCGTTCCGCCTGCCGCTTCGATAAAGGTCGGCAGAAAGTCGACGTATTCGATCATCGCCGGATTTTCCGAGCCTGCTTCGACTTTCCCCGGCCACCGCACAATACAGGCAGACTGCAGCCCGTTGTCATAGCAAGTCCATTTGGCGAATGGAAAGGCGTTGCCTTGCTCACTAACCACCACCACCATTGTGTCATCGGCGAGGTCGTTTTTCTTGAGCAATTCCAGAGCCTGACCAACCTGCCAATCGTAGTAGGTGATTTCAGCAAGATAGCGTGAAAAGGCTTCGCGAGTTTCGGGGGTATCGACGAAATAGGACGGCAACTCGACTTTGTCGGCTGGATACTGGGATGGATCGCCCTTGTTCCAAGGCGTGTGCGGCTCGTTGGAGCAAAGAAGGAGGCAAAAGGGATCTTTCGTCTTAGCGCACTCCGCCAAAAAGCCTCCGATTGCCTCGAATTCCAGTTCCTTCCCTTC
>JBCDHN010000583.1:0-3189 GCA_038749915.1 Verrucomicrobiota bacterium
CAATTCCCCGCGAACCACCGGTCACCAATAGCCTTTTCCCGATCAGTCTCATGCGAAAAGCTGTTTCAGGGATTGAAGATATCGTTCGCCCTCTGCCGCCTCCTCCGGCGGTGCCCAGTCCGCGAAACTCTTATCGGTCTCGGGGTCGTAAGGCCCCATTTTAACCTCGAGAATCACGGAGTTTGGCGCGAGGCAAACCATTCCATGCCAAACCCCATTTTCGATATCAATCATCCCGGTTCCATCTCCCAAAAGCTCATGAACCTGCCTAACTTTCCCATTGGGCTCAAAAATCACAAAGCCAACGCGGCCGCGGAGAACATAAACCGTCTCGATCTGCCCTTCTCTTGGATGGACATGAGGCTGAACGTAGGTTCCAGGCTGGAAGAAATTCAGCATGCGCTGAACCGGTGCGTCCTGCGTGCGGTGGAGTGGAAGAATGATGCGCTTTCGCGGGCTATCGCGCGACTTCTCAAATCCCTGAACCAGGACTTTCCCGTCGAGCGCGAAACAATCACCCGTTACATTTGGAAATGCGAGCATATCTCAATCTGGGCTAGAGGTTTTCGGCCGCGAGGAGCAGCCAATTGTCGTCAACGGATTCCACCTTTCGATAACAGACATTTCCCTCGTCATCGATTTCCGAGAGAATCGTCGTTTTGGGTGGGATGTGCCCGCTGGCGATGGAAAGAAGATGATACAGGAATGAGCGTTTCGGCTGATAAGAGTGGTTATACCAAAAAAACTGCCGTTCTTTTTCCGCCTTCTTCGCCAGGGCGTTTTTCAGGAGGGTTTCTTCTTTCTTGGTTGGAAAGTCGACGAAATCGAGCACCCCGCCGTGGAGCTGGGTAAACGGAGCAAAGTTGGTCGTCCACTCGCGAATCTCATTCCACTTCAACTTGTCCGCATTGCTTTCCAATCCCTCAGCCGCCGACTCCATCACCTTATCGATCAGCGTGTCGTAAAAGTTATCGGCCTTGAAATCCAGATGTTCCCAACCAAACCCATCAAACATATTGTGACCGCCGACAATATTCCCATACCACTGGCTGGGAAGCCCATTGGGATTCTCCTTCAGTCCATAAAACTTGAGAGCTTCCTTTTGTTTGCCGGTCAGGCTTTCCAGTTCCGGAAAAAAATCGTACTGAACCGGTGGGCTCACCATCAACACAGGTTTGAGCTGCAACCGCGCGGTGATGATTTCGTGAACGGTTCCAACGCTGTAGATATTAGTTGGCACGAAGGCGACCACGAAGTCGCTGATATCCGTCATTCGCAGGTCGATATGCACGGTTTCCCAGAAATCCTGCTCAAAACGGGCCCGGGTTTCGCGATTGGTCCAAAAGTCCAATTCGTATTGCGCCTTTGCCGGTAACAAACCCTCTCGCCCATAGTCGCCGTCATGCCCCAGCACCGGCGGTTTGTTCCAGGGATCCAACACCGTGACCGAAAGCAGTCGCAACAACGGAGTCAGAATCGATCGCCAACCCAGGTATTTCTCGACCACCCTGGATCCCACAAAGTCCATGGGACCGGACAAGTAGGAGCGTGTGTTCTGGAGTAGGTTGGCACGCATCATCCAGCAATCGGGCTTCTTTCGATCAAGTCAATTTCAAGGGTGAGATCATTGGCAATGGTTTCCAGCTCACTCCTGAGATTTTCGAGCGTTGTCGCTTCCTGAATCCCCAGTTTCGCCTGCGCCCGAAAGAGCCGTTCCCCCGACATTGGCGCACTGGCGCATTCGGTTTCCAGTTCCTCGACGTTGATCTGGTTGGCGCGCAGCGCCCGGGTGAGCTCACGAATGATCCCCGGTCGGTCCGGCCCCACCAGCTCCAGCGCAATCACTTGTTTTGGAATCTGCCCACTTCCCGCATCCTGCTCAATGTTCACGGAAACGTCTTGGAGCAGGCCGAGAGCATCACGAAGGGCGGAAGCTTTCGTCGCCGGCACTTCAACGCGAACAATTCCTGCAAATTGTCCAGCGAGATGCGCCATTCGGCTCTCAATCCAATTTCCATCATGTTCGGCAACCACTGCCGCCACCGATTCCACCAATCCGGCGCGGTCCGCCCCAAGGATCGTCATCACAAAGGAAGTTAACATGTTTGAACAAAATCGCAGAAATCGCTTCGTCGAAAGGGAAATCTTTGTTTCATCTGCAGTTTTCCCGTCTGAATTCGTTCATCATTTCAACAAGGCTCCGGCATAACCCACCACGCTGGATGTGTCTTTGGATATGCGAGCACTCGTTTCGTAGCGCGTTACCTCGACCTCACACGTTCGTCCCTCTTCCTCAAGCAAGGCCTTCAAAATTGCTACTGCCGGTCTCATTCCGCACATGCTGATCCGTTTCTCCAGGCAAACTTCATACAATCCGTTCGGGTCCACGGCCTTTAATCGCTCCAAAGCGATATGGTCGAGTCGGCGGTTTTCTTCTTCCGCCGCGAAATGATTGAGATCGCTTGAAATCACGAACAGAACTTCTCCGTTTCGTTCTTGCCGGAGCAGGTGAATCGCCTTGCCGAGTTCATCAAGACCATCAAGATCCGCGGCGGCAATCGCGACTGGAACGATTCGAAGTGAGGGATTGGTCCGATGTAAAAATGGAAGCAAGACTTCACAACCGTGTTCGTTGCGATGAGCTTCGTCTTCGCGTCGCAGCATCGTGACCTCGGAACAGAGAAAGTCTGCGGCCTGTTCATCAACGGGAATTCGACTTCCCGGAATCTGCCACATCCTCGCGGCGCTGACCGACCAATTGGCTCCTTCCTGGCGATGTTTGGGCCCTATCACGACCACCAAATCCGGAACTTTGGTCCGTTGAATCGTTTCTGCAATAATGTCACCACAGTAACGCCATCCGGCATGCGGCAACATGATCGCCCGGCATGCCTCCGCTTCCGGGTCCCTTTTCCAATCGAAAAAAGCGTCCAACTCCTTATTCATGTCAGACTGGTTTCCCGGATAGAAGGTTCCGGCAACCGCCGTAGCGCGGACTCCGGGTGGCACCGAAACATCTGAGAATCCCGCTTTACCGGGGTTCCGGCGGATCTCGCGAACCTGGAGAGCATGCAACTCCGCGCCCGAATCTGCCCACTGCTCCGGCCTCAGCCCAATCGCATGGAGAACGTTTCGAATCGGATCCCCTTTGCCCGGCTGAGCAATCTGCAAGGCAATCTGATCTCCGCG
>JBCDHN010000584.1:0-3189 GCA_038749915.1 Verrucomicrobiota bacterium
GAATTCCGAACCACCAGTCTTCCCAACGGAGTTCAGCCAATCATGGATCGCGTGACCCTCGAATTCGAATAGAGGCGACCTGCGTACCAAGATGAAGTTCGTGTTTCTGTTGTGCTTCGGCGTCGTCATTGGCGAGGCCGTGGCAACGGAAAAACCGAACATCATTCTCATCCTGGCAGATGATCTTGGTTATGGTGACGTCGGATGTTACCATCCCGAATCCCGCATTCCGACGCCGAACATGGATCGGCTCGCCGCTGACGGAATTCGGTTCACCGATGCGCATTCTGCGGATTCCGTCTGCACCCCATCCCGATACGGGCTGCTCACCGGGCGCTATTGCTGGCGAACGCGGTTGAAGCGCAGCGTCCTGTTCAATTGGGAGCCACCCTTGATTGAAGCCGGGCGCACCACCCTGGCTTCTTACCTAAGCGCACAAGGATACCGCACCGCTCTTTCCGGCAAATGGCATCTCGGCCTCGGATTCACCACCAAGCCCGGACGCGTTGTCGATTTTGACGCGCCACTGCCCTGGCATCCGGGACCGTTGCCGGATCGGACCATCGGCGAAAGCATTGACTTCTCCGCCGCGATCTTCGGTGGACCGGAAGAGCTTGGCTTTGACGACACGTTTTACACCGCAGGTTGTTCCACGGATCAGGAACCATTCTGCTTCATCGAGAATGGCTTCATGCTCAACATGGAAGAAGCCGCCTATCGCCAACCGGCGGGGAGCTGGCGCAGCGGCATGACAGCGCCCGACTGGGAGAACAAGACCGTCGATGTGCGTTTCACGAAACGGGCGCTGAACTTCATCGAAGCTCATCATCAATCGACACCTGATGATCCGTTTTTTCTTTACCTTTCGCTTTCCTCACCTCACTCACCCCACGTGACTGCCGACTTCGCCGGAGGCAAATCGGAAGCCGGAACACGGGGTGACATGGTTTGGCTGGTTGATTGGTCGCTCGGACAAATTGACGAGACGCTCGAAGCTCTTGGGATCAAAGACGAAACCCTGGTTATTGTGACGAGTGACAACGGTCCCCTGCTCGGTTCCTTGGAACCCGGGGCACCTGAAGGCACTGCGACCATCACCAACGGCCATCTCGCAGCGGGAGACTTTCGAGGACAGAAAGGCCGGGTTTGGGAGGCAGGCCATCGCGTTCCCTTCCTGGCTCGTTGGCCAAACCGCATTCCGAAAGGGATGGTTAGTGACTACGCGTTTTGCGGAACCGATCTGCTCGCAACCTTTGCGGAGTTGCTCGAATCCCCATTGCCGGAAGAAGCAGGTGAGGACAGTGTCAGCCTGCTCCCTACCCTGCTCGGCGACTCCCAGCCTCCGCGACCACCCATGATTCATCACTCCAGCACGGCCTTCGCGTTGCGGAGCGGGGACTGGAAAATTGTGTTCGGTCAGGGTGAGAATCGGGTCAAGGAAGCGCCCGGTCAGGGCTACCTTTTCGACCTCGACACTGATCCTGGTGAAACCCGCGATCTGTGGCCGCAGTTCCCTGAGCGGGTGAAGGAATTGACCGCCCAATTTGAAGCCATCACCCAAGAGAGCCTCGAAAGTCAATCAAGCGCAGTTTACGAGACGAAGGTCTCAGGGTCCCGCATACCGTTCATCGCGGAATCCAATTACAAGATCCGAATTCCAAACCCGGAATCGACCGTTCGCGCCCTCTTCGTGATCAACCAGCGCGCCGCCGGCACCCACCTCTTCCACCACGATGAGGAATGGCGAGCCATGGCGGAACGCACCTGTTCAGCAATCCTGTTTTGCGAGTTTGAAGCTCATGGCGTTCAGGACAACGGATACGGATTATCGATCCTGGAAGCCTGTGACCAGTTTGCCGAACAGCTGAATCGCCCCGAACTGAAGCATGCCCCGTTCGTCCTTTGGGGACACTCGATGGGCGGTCGCGTCGCCCAGGATTTTGTTCGGTTCCGGCCGTCACGGGTCCTGGCTTTTCACATCGCCCTGCGATCCAACCCTAGCTCCAAGGAGTCCATGGAGGAAGAGCTCGCCGCGACGAAAGTCCCCGCACTTTACCTGATGGGAGCGGAGGATCGGAAGCCGGACGATATCCGCCAGCACTTTCATCGTGCCCGAAACCATCACGCACCCCGTGCCTGGATCTGGCTTCCAGGGCAAGGTCATTGGCCTGTCGGGATGGACTTCAAGAAAAACGAAACCACTCCCGTGGAGTGGAGCGCCTGGGTAGCCAACGATGTTGTCATCCCGTGGACCGAAGCGGTCATTGAGCTGCGAATGCCCGCCAACGCAAATCCAACTCATGGTCCGGTCGAATTGCGCGAACTTTCGGTTGATTCCGGATGGCTCGGTGAGATTGAAACCGGAGTCATCACGCCCTACCAAAATTTCCCCGGTGACGCCTCGAAGGCTTCCTGGTTTCCCAATCAAACCGTTGCGAAAGCGTGGGTGCAATTTTCCAAACCATCAACTCCTCAAACTCAAAAATGAACCCCTCCACCAAACTGGCTTTTCTCCTCATCTGGTCGCTATCCGGCCTGACCGGATTCACTCAGCCGAACATTGTCCTGATTCTCGCAGACGATCTCGGTTACGGTGATATCCAGGTCTACAATCCCGAGAGCAAAATCCCGACGCCCCACCTCGACAAGCTCGCTGCTCAAGGCATGCGATTCACCGATGCTCACTCGGGTGGCTCAACCTGCAAGCCTTCGCGTTACTCCCTCTTTTCAGGGGAATTTGCCGTCCGCGCTGCGAACATGAATGACAAGAAAGGACCGTTGTTGCCGGAAGGACAGGCCACCATCGCCAGCATTTTGCGAGACAATGGCTATCAGACTGCGATGGTTGGCAAATGGCATCTCGGCTTCGATCAGAACAAAGTTGAGCCGGACGAAAAGTTGCTTGGCGGCTTTACCTTTGATCCTGAGAACATGACCGGGGGGCCGGCCGACCGCGGTTTTGAAACCTACTTCGGGATGCATGCCTCGCTCGACATCAAACCTTATTTTTACATTCGCGGCCGGACCGCCACAGCACCACCAACGGATTTCGTCGAAGCGAATGACAGTATGGGAACGGAGGAAGACTGGAACCACATCCAGGGTGCGTTCTGGCGGGAGGGCGGTGTGGCCCCGGACTTCAAACACATCGAAGTGACTCCACGATTCTGTGAGGAAGCATGCCAGGTC
>JBCDHN010000585.1:0-3188 GCA_038749915.1 Verrucomicrobiota bacterium
CGCAGTTCTAGCTTCTCGCCAAGCCCTGTCAAAGCCACCTCCTCATTGTGCTTTTGAATTTCCCGCCCGCGACTCAATTGCCGTTCCACGCTGGTTTTTTCATCCACAAAAAGCACCATCACATGGATGGTCGGGCGACGAAACTGACCGGCCGAAGGGGTATTCTTGTGTTCGCGATGGAGCATGGCGATCTTGGCCACCAACAGCTTCATACACTCCACCTGGATTTTGGTTCGTGGAAAACCATCCAACACGGCGCCGTCACGAAATTCCGGCTGAAGCATTTTGCGAAAGAGAATGCCAATGACTTCGCGATCTCCCACCATTTGCCCACGGTCCTTGAGTTCCTTGGCCTCCGCACTATTGAGCAACGAACTGACCACGATCGGGCGGCACGTTAGTCCCCTGGCGTTCAGAATGAATTCGGTGTTGGTGCCTTTTCCGGCTCCCGGAGCCCCTCCAAGAAGAATGATTTCTTTCGGAAAGTGCAGACTTTCATGCCCGACTTCATCTTCCAGCGCATCCCAAGCTGCATCGAAAATCAGTTTCGCATCCTTGATCTCAATGTCTTGAATGGGAGCAGGATTTCGGGAAGGCGCCTCGGACTCAGTCATGATAAGTGGCACCGTCGGTGCACGTCGATTCGATCAAGTTTTGCTCGGCGCTCAGCACCGGATTGTCAAGAATCGTTGCTGCTGAGCGAGAAAAACGCGGTCTCCGGAAAAGCGCGGTCACGAAGAGGACTTCGCTTTGGCAACCTCTTCGGACTCATTCTCTTCCTTGAACGAAGCGATGATCAAAATCCCTTCGGCAACGCAAATGCAGGCGTCGGCCACGTTGAAGCTCGGCCACCGGTAGAAGCCGAGATTGAAATCGAGGAAGTCGACAACGTAGCCGCGGAAAATCCGATCAAACACGTTGCCGGCAATGCCCGACAAGAGCAACGCCACCGCAGCCTGCGACATCAAACTCGGGAAGGCTCCTTTTCGCCAAAGCACGGTGATAAAGGTGACCGCGAGGGCGGCGATGAACAGAAACAGGATGTTGGAATAGCCGCTCCCGTTGCCAATCCCGAATGCCATTCCCGTATTGTGAACCCTCACCAGATTAAAAAAACCGGGGATCACTTCGATAAAATATCCTGTCTCGTAGCTCGTTCCTGCCGAAAAGTGCCTCACCACCCACTCTTTCGTAATCTGGTCCAAAATGAACAGTGGCAGGGTCAGATAGAGGAAAATTTTCATCAATTTCAGTCGCTGGAAGGGTTCTCTCGAAGTCGCACCGCGTCAAGAATAGCCCCTGCGTTCATCACGGGCTTCAATCACGGCATCATTATAGGCACGTACAAAGTCGTTCTCGGTCACAATTCCTGCCAATTTTCCGGTTTCCAGCGACTCAACAACGGGGAGCGAGTTGCCAGCGAATTGCCCCACGACTTCCAAACCCGCGGCAACACTTTCGTCCACCGAAAACACCACGCCAGGTTCTCGCGAGATCTCTCCGGCCGTTTCCGCGCGCTCGGCCAGAAGATCAACCGGCTCGATTTTTCCCTCCAGATGTCCATCGCTATCAATCACATAAAGATCTTGATTCCGATGGCGACAGATTAGGTCCTCAACCACGCTTAGCGGAGTGTTTGGACTCACCGATAGCCATTGCGTTCTCATGATCTGGCCGATGGTGCGCCCCTCCAAGTTTCTCAGTTCCATGCCCCGGTCCAGGTCAATGCCACTGAGACGGATCTGCCGATGAAAATAGCTTCTTGCATAGGTTCTTGTGACAAAGGCATTGGCAACAACGACCCCGATCATCACGGCGGTGGCCGCATCGTAGTTTCGCGTCAGCTCGAAGACGATCAGAATGGTCGAAATCGGGGCACCAACCACCGAGCTGATGACCGCCCCCATGCCGACCAGCACGCACACTTGATAGTCTTCGCGAACTCCGCAAATGAGCGCGATTGCCGCTCCCAACATGGCTCCCAAAAAAAGCGATGGAGCAAAAACTCCCCCCGGAATTCGGCACCCGATCGCAAGGCTGGTCACTACCAATTTGGCCACCAGAAGAGTTATCACAGTGCCGATGCTGAAAAAGAGAACGTCTGGGGTCTGGCTCAATATTCCGAAAATGACCTCATCACCGAGACCGAGGACCTGGGGAAGCTTGATTCCGACCAGTCCGGCAATCAGTCCGGCCAATGCGGGATGACTCCAGTGAGGTAATGGAGACTTCTTGATCCATTTCGAGCTGTGCAACATCGACTGCATGAAGCCGATGGAAACCAATGCCCCAATCAGGCCGATAAGGGCAAAGATGAGGTGATCCCAAGCACCGTGGACTCCCACCGGGTTTCCAAGTCGCAACGCGGTAAACTCATAGTCATGCAACCGAGGCAACAAATTGCCGAGAACGGACGCGATCGTGATTGGGGCAAATGCACGAAGAGAGTAGTGACCAATAATGACCTCATGAGCGAAGATGACTCCAGCAATTGGCGCATCAAAAGAGGCCGAAATCGCTGAGGCAACCCCACAGCCAAGCAGCGTCTGCCGCGCACGACGCGTCATTCTGAGACATTGCCCCAGCCAACTTCCAATGCTGGCGCCGAGGTGAACTGCGGGGCCATATCGGCCCACCGGCGCTCCCATTCCAATCGCAAACGCACTGAAAATCGCGGAATATGCTCCTTCCTTGACCGGAATTTTGGCCTCTCCTTCGTGGCTGGCGATGATGACATCCGCTGGATTTTGAAATCGATCAAACCTCAGCAATTTGGGGGCGCACCCGATGATGACTCCCGCCGCCGTCAGTCCGGTCACCAATTGCCAGGCAGGAATCCCGGCAAACGCGAAGGTCATCGATCCTCCCGTCTTGGAATAGAAACACTGGGGCAACACCTCGCACAGATAGCGAAACCCCATCGTTCCATAGCTCGCGAGGGATCCGACGGCCAACGCCATCAGGGACAGACGAACAACGGCGAGCGGAAATCGCTTCGGGAAGCGTGAGACGATTTCGAGATTCGCCAAAACCGCTAGAACATAATCTCGTTCATAGGCTCAGAAGTGGGTTCCATCTTCTCCACTTCAATGATGGCCTGAGTCCGCCCGTCCTCCATCGGATACTTCATCGTGCCGGAAACCTTGATCCAGGACATTTCCCTGAACTCGGCGGTTTCCTCATCGTTC
>JBCDHN010000586.1:0-3175 GCA_038749915.1 Verrucomicrobiota bacterium
CTTCCGCCATCCAGCGTCACAATTCATCGAATTTAGAGCGCTATTCGTCGTGCGTCTTGAAAGTGAAGAAGCAATCGCGAGCCCGCGATTCAGATATAAAAGGAACTAGAAAAACGTTTAGACCTCTAAACCTTCTCTGAATTTTCAAATGTGGAAGTTTTTTACGCAAATATTGTAAAATCATACTTCCCAATTTTTCAAGAATTTTCATAATGCAATCACGGGAAACATCCCGCCTTGCATCATGAAAACAAACACACACATCACACCAAAAACTGCAGTCGTCTCCATCCAACGCCGTCTTTCGCGGCTTGCCGGAGTTACCCTCATTGAAGTCCTCGCCGGGGTCGCCGTCCTCGGCATTCTTGTGTCTCTTGGGACGCTCGCCTACCAAGGCATGACCCAGGGCGCCAATTCCACCGGGTTGGCCACCCACGTTCGGCAACTCAATGCCGCCGTCGAAGTCTATCAGGCAAGCGGCGGGAGAATCACGTCCACGGACGACATGTATGACATCCTGACAAAGCTAAAAGTGGCCGCAAACGGTTCCGCTGCGGAGCAAATGACGGGCATGCGCGGATCGATGATCGATGCCCGACTGAATCCAGTCATGCAATCGACGGATGAAGCTGACGAAAGCGGCAATGCCCGGGCGGTCTGGGATCCTGTTAGGGCCAAATTCAGGATCGCGTATTCGGGAGTCGCGGGCGCGAGGAAGTTCATCCTCGATGAGAGCGCCGTCCCAAGCAGTGAAGAGATGTCCGACCTATCCGGTCGAGATCTCACTTTCGAGTTGGCATCTAGTTCCAATTGGATTTGGGACTATGACGCTTTCTCCAACTCGTCGTCTTCGGGTCCTTCTGAATACCGCCAACAAAGCCTCCCGGGCCTGCCGCCGTTCCCCGTCGGCCCCAGCGGCGGAGGGCGCGGCGCAACACTCCCCCCGGCACCAACCGATCTCGATCCCCCGCTTTTCTCCCCCCCGGGTGGCGAGTTCAACTACACGGAGTTCAACCTCGATGTCGCTCTCTCCAACCCGAATCCTCCCGGATCATCGACGATGATCTACTCGGTCAATGAGGGGAGCTGGATCGACTACGAGGAAGGTCAGACGATTCTAGTTGCTCCGCACGACGAAGTACGAGCGATGTCTGTTTCAACGAACTCCGGACTCTACACGGACAGTGACCCCGAGGAGGAAACCTACAATTCCGTCTTTGTCATTTCCGGAGTCACGGATGGGAGTTTCCACAACGCGGTCGGAAGCGAAGGCATGAGCACCGGCGGGACGGGAAGCCTTTTTGAATGGGGCACGCCCTATTTCTATGGAGGGCACACCGATCCCAGCTGGATGCTTTTCAACGGCGCCAGTTTCCACGAGGTGAATGCCAATGAACGCTTCATGGTCGGGGAACTCACGTACTTCAACGGCACAATATTCACCGGAAGCGGAGCTGATTCCGTGGACCTCGCGGTTGAACTGGCATTCAATGACTCGGATTCGCGCGACTTCAGCTTCACGCTCGACCTCGTGAACACCGAAAACACGGACGATCCATGGGCCAGCGCCGACTACGTCCATCTCGACAACGTTCACTCCGCCGTGAGCCAGTCGCTCGGTGGCACCGACTACCAACTCGTTCTCGAGTTCGGCGAAACCACCGAACAGGGATTCTCCACCATCGACAACTTCCACGTCTTCGAAGGCGGCACCGCCACGGGAGTCCTCTATGGAACACTTGTTCCCATCCTCAACGAACTCTGATCGGCAATGACTGACGCGAACAAGTGCCTGGAACTCCGTCCGTAATCACGGCGGATTCCAGGCATGTCGCCTGCTCCCTAAGACTAGAGTATCTCGATTTCCAAATCTTCCTCAGAGAATCCCCAATCATCTCCATTGGTGGTGACCGCCTTGCTGTAGATCGCCTGCTTGATGTCATTCCTCCGCACCGAACCGGATTCGTGGAGACCTCCGGAACCCTTCCCATGATCGATGTGAAAAACTGGAAGATCAAAGATCGCTTCCGGCGCGTGGCCATACTGCCATGCCTTCTTCTGGACATTCGTGTCCGTGTAGAGTGCTCCGGTGAACCGTTCTTCAAATCCCCGGATCGTGTTCCAGACATTCCGATGCGCCATCTGAAAGTCGCCGCAACAATCGATGAGGCTGTGTTTGTCCCCAATTTCCTCAGGAATCGGAGCGCGCGGCCCGATATTCCGCCCGACAAGGTGATCCTGTAATGGCCCAAAATCAGAGTAGTTCAGTTCGTCGTTTCCATGGAACGCCGCAATTTCCTCAAGAGTTACATCTCGACGCGCGACGGTGTAGAACGTGCCCTCATCCAACTTCTGAAACCGATTCACTAAGACCTTACGCTCCGGCATGATGATATCGATGTTGGTTGAAACAATCCAATCACCGGTCGCCCGACGAATTCCAATATTCCTCCCAAGAACCTCGCAACAGCGCTGGGCTTCCTGATCACCCTCCAGAAAACTCTCCGCCATCGCCGGACTGACCACGATGTGCTTCAGATTCCCCCGAAACGAAAGGTGTGCCTTCACATCTTCCAAAAGGCTGTTCGTCGGTGAATTCCAATCGACATAGAAGACCTCATCAAATGTTGAGATGGCTGACTGCAGGCAGTAGGTCGACCGCTCGAGTAGATTTCCACCGTAATTGTCGTTCCGTGAAACAATCACTGCTGAAACCGTTGGCCGCGCCCAACTCTTCCTCCAAGTCCTAAAAGGCATTGAAGTACGCCTCCATGAATCGCCGCGCCTTGGCCGGGAGAAACCGCTCGTATTCACTTGGATTGCAAAGCAACTCGAGAGTGTGCCGATAACCCAGAACCTCTTCTTCCAGATTTTTCACAAGATCCTGTTCATTTCGCTGTTGATACACCGTCGCCTGATTATAAACAACCGACTCCGGAAAGTGGTACTGCGCGATGAAACTTCCCCAGATATCGTCCATTCGACCGATACCCGGGATGACGGCATATCGTGGCAGGACCTCGCGGGCAAGAAAGGTGTTTTGCGAATTGAAGGGAGCCATCTGTGTCGAGCCAAAAGGCGGAAATTCCGCAAACTTGACCTCAGGACGGCGGCTTAGGCGACAAATCGCATCAATATCCGGGTCCCCGTCCCAGAAATCCGCTTGCACAAGCGC
>JBCDHN010000587.1:0-3172 GCA_038749915.1 Verrucomicrobiota bacterium
ATCTTGTTCGCCAGATCTCGCCTACCAGAGTCACTCTTGGGAGGACTGTTCCTCAACACGCGAAACAGTTCGGAGAACTCGGCAATCGCATCGGCCGCGCCCCATGCTCGGGCATCCAACGTAGGGCGCAAACGCTTCAGTTGAGATGAAGCAGTCGCAAACTCATCCGTTTCCAAGGCGCTAGTTGCCCCGCGAAACCCATCGTTATCCAACCCTTGAATCAGGGGCAGCGCCGCACGATCCAGAGCGGTGAGAGATCCCCGAAGGCTGAGTTGGCGAGGAGCGCGTCCCATGGCCGAAAGTAAGAGCATCTTTGCAGAAGCGTGGTTTGGGGCCAGTTCAAGCACCTGTCGTAGTCGCTGCTGAACCTGACTATTTTGAAGCATCCGTTGTCCGCTACCTCTCTCCAATACTCGCTGAACGGTCTCGAACAACTCCATCGCTTGTTTCAGGTCTTCCTCACGCTGATCTTTGGGGGTTGCGAGTGCATGGGCCGCCTCAAATGTTTCTATGGTGAAGACTTGAATCGCCGCCATGGGCTCGATCCCATCTACCAGTAACATGTCCAGCAGAACTTCCTCATTCACCGCAGGAATGGCAACGTGCGTGCATTTACGCCGAGTGGCTCCGCGAATTTTGCCATCAATTCCTCCCACCGCTTTCACCATGCCATCCGTCTCCAAAGCTCCAGTAACGGCGAACCCAGAATCAATCTCCTCCCCTTTGATCAACGAATTCAAAAGTAGCGCACACGCGACTGACGCTGAGTCACCATCCTTGGGCGAATACTGACTTTCAAAACTGATTTCAACTCGATATCCCAAGGGAATCTCCGCCTCGTGATTATCAATAAAAGTCACCACTTTATCCAATCCAGACTCCATCATCTCCCCAACCTCTTGGTTGAACATCACCCGGGAGGGTTGGCCTGAAATGCCTCGAACCACGGTCGCGTTCATTTGAGATGCTCCACCTGCATAATTCGATCCTTCCAGCACCAAAACCAACAATCCGGTGATCAAGCTTTGACGTCTCTGGAATCCCTCACCTGGCTCTGCGGTCATGCCGCCCGGCCTTTCAAAATGAATCACCTCCGAGAGGTTTCTTCTTTTCAGAATTTCGTTCATCTTGTCCCCTTCCGGAAAAGCGTTCGTCCAATCTGCCATTGGCTCATTGCCATTGTTATAAAGTCCGGTCCGGATGTCTCCAAGATACGGAAGCAGCTTTGAGGAAGGAAGATTGTTCACGAATGGGCCTATTCGGGAAATGATCGTGGCCAAAGTCTCTCGATTGGGGCCCTGTGAGAAAGAGGCGATGTCGGCGACTCGGGAATCGGCATACCGGAAGTAAAAGTCAGCCTGAACCACATCCCTACGATTTCCCAACGCATAAGCCAACGCCATCGCCTGCCCTCTGGTCATCCCGCTTACCAACGGATTCCAGATGATGTCTGTAAGCAGGCGCTGCACCTCATCACGTTGAACTGGGTTCAGCTGCTCCTCGCCTGACTCGAACAGAGCTGTTCCAAACCAAGGTGGAACATAAGGATACGAAATTTCTTCGTCCTGCCCGACCATAGTTCCCGCAGTAACAAAACTGACCGTAAGAGTAAGTCCCAACCTAAGATTCAAAAACCAAGTCATATCGTTTGGCGTCCCTGATTGCGTGTTCCTTCGCAGGTAAGCCCAAGATGGTCAATGCAAAATTCGTGAACAAGGCCCTTTTGGCTGAGCATAGAGGATCAACCCGACGCAAATATCAATTCCTACCGCGTCACAAGATGCTGCACTTTCCCGCCCAGAACATAGGCTTACGTCAGATTCGCCAATGGAGAAGAAGCTCCCTTCACGGGGCATTAATAATGCGGAAGCCACCCGCCGGACGCGCTCCCGGAACGGCAGCTTTGAAGTCGGCAATCCCTTTCCTGGTCACCGCGGTCTTCTGAAAATCAACCCAGTCAAGCTTCGGCAATCCGTAGTGATGAGGAAGACCTTCATCAGTTACGGCGCTCTCCCGCAGATACAAATTCTCAGCGCTTTCAGCCCTTTTAAATGCTTCAGCCCGTCATTGCGGAATGCAAGGGTGATCCCACGAAAGGCTACCGCCCCTGAGGAGCCATCGCCCGAAATTTCTCCATCATCTTCTTATGTTTCTCGGTGAGGGTTTTGAAATCATCGCTGTTCCGATCCAACTCGGCGCGTTGGGCAGCCAAGGCTCTGATTTCCTCTCCGAGAGCGCGGCGTTCCTGGAGTAGCTTCACGGCGGTTTCATCCTCCTCAACCACAACGTCGTTCCAATCATCCGTCCGAAAGACGGAGGCGGGGAGATTGGCGCTGTTGACGAGGTTGGCGCCTTCCGGATTTGAAGCCCAGGCATAGCGGACGGCAAGTGGGGTGCCAACTTGAGGACTGCGAACGATAACGGCGTCTTTGCCTTCGACCTTGGCTTCGGCCCAATGCCAGACTTTGTCTTTGCCGGCAATTTCAAAGCGGTTGAGCGGTTCATCGTCGCTTGCCTTCAGTCCATCCCCGACATGTTCAAACTCCACCCGGATCACGCCATCAGCGACTTTGTGGGAGGCATAAAGCGGGCCGGAATAGACGAGGTCTGCGTTGCCGTAATCCTTGGCCAGAGCCCAGAGTGCAAGCCGTTCGCCAACGTCTTTCTTGTTCTTGGGATGAATGTCGTCTGCTTGGCCGATGTCGTTGGTCACCGCCATGCCGGTTTTCGGCGTGGTGTCGAGAGTGCGGCGCATCCGGTCCTGCAAGAGCGGCCAAGGATTGTTGTTACCCGGCTCGGTCGAAGGAGAGCGAAAGTTGGCAAGTTGCACAAAGTAGAAGGAAAAATCGTCGTTCCAGCGCGTTCTCCAGTCATTGATCAGGAGCGGGAGAGTCTGGTCGTAGGGCACGGCACCAGGCTTGGCATTTCCTTCGCCCTGATACCAGATCGCGCCGCGCATGGTGTAGCCGATGAAGGGATGAATCATCGAGTTAAAGAGCACGCCGGGTTGGCCCTCCGTGTCGAGTGCCCGTTTTTGTAGCGCGGGTTTGCGCGCCACCTTGCGCGCGCCCTTTGCCGGTATCATCGCCCGGCGCTTCACCGACAACTTCACCAATATTCAACCCGGCGAGACCATCGTTCTCCTGCAATCGCTAAACCCGGTCCATCTGAC
>JBCDHN010000588.1:0-3172 GCA_038749915.1 Verrucomicrobiota bacterium
CGTTCGAATCTGCCGATTCCCGGGAAGCTGCTCAATGCGATCGGGTTTGCGGACACTGGTGATGAGGCAGTCCCCGGCACTATTGGTTCGGCCGGTATTTACACCATCGACTCCGAACTGTTCGAGAAGTGTGTTGGTGTTGTAAATTCGGAAGGCGAGTTTCTCCGCTCCGCGTTGAAAGGATACATCGCGTTGCTTCTGGCTCGCGATGAAATTGAAGGACGGTTTTTTGATCGCGTAGGCTGTGATTCTGACCATGTCTGCGGCGGTCGAGTATCCTTTGTTCCGACCAGCATCCGAACCGTCCGGATTCACAAACCTGGAGCGCGTCATGCCGCGGGCTTCAGCAAGCAGATTCATTTGGGTGACGAAGAATTCCACTCCCGAACGCGCTTTGCCGCCATCCATCTGCCACATTTCCGTCCCGATATGCTTGGCAAGGGTATAGGCCGCGACGTTGTCGCTCGCCATCAAGGCAGAACTCAATCCATCGCGGATCGAAATTCGGTCTCCCGCCCGCAAGCCCAGGGGATTGGCGCCATTTTCCAAAAAGGCTTCCGCCGGCACAATCATGAGCGCGTTGATATCGCTGTTTCTTGCCGTGGTCCAATCCAGAACCACGCTCGCCGTGACAACCTTGGTCAAACTGGCAACCGGCAACTTGTCGGTATAGTTCCTGCCATCCAAAATCTTCCCTGTTCTGGTGTCGACGATGATGTGAGCCTTCGAGCTTTGACCCAACGCCAAAACCGGCAACAGGCAGACCACCAGCAGACTCCAAACTCTAGCCGATGAAAAATTCATGAGCGAAATGGGGGAATTCATGGAGAGTTGAACCTCAACAAAATCTCGGACGTTTCCAGCGAAATGTTATTCGTGTGAGGAATCGCATCGCCCCTGATCAGACCCCCTTCACCATATCAAGCCGCTTGGTCACATAGATCGACACCTTCTCAAAAAGCCAGACCCCCAAACGGCGCTCCCGCACATTGGCAAGCTTCACATATCCCCATTCTCCCTCGTTGAGCTTCTGGGCAACGTCGGGAACATCCAACACCGCATAAGCGGCAAAGTGCGTCTTGGTCAGTTCCTGTTGGGCAGCTCGGGCCCGATCTTCACCAATGCCGGCAAAGTGACTCAGTTCTTCCGAGATTCCTCCCCGTTGATAAGCCAATCCCTGCTCGCGTTCCGAATCAAATCGCGCCCGGTTTCTGACGAGCAATGGTCCACCACCGGTGGAGGCCAGCGCGGGATGGGGCACCGCTGTCGTTCCCTGCAATTCAGCGCGCTCCAACGTGGCGCTGATAGGGTTATCATGGCCCCAGAGTTTCAAAATAACCGCTTCTCCATTTTTCCCTTTCACCGAGTCGGAATTCTCCTGCTTCACGGAGATAAGTATACGAGGCGCGGTTTGGGGAATGACCGCCACGATTGAACTGCCCGGCTGGAGATAGCGGCCGACCAAACTATCCAGGGCCTCTCCGAAAACTTTCCCCGATTTGGGTGCCTTGACCGTGAGACTATCCACCAGTGCTTGCGTCGAATCGAGGCGTTCCTGGAGAGCTTTCAAATTCTCGTTCTCCGCCTGCCAGGCCGCGAGCCGTTCCTCATCAAAATACTGTCTTCCCCGCAAGATCGAATGCTGAATATCCAGACGCAATTGCCTCAACTCCGTTTCCTTTTTGGGATTCTCAAGTTTGGCAAGAATCTGGCCTTCCTCCACCATCTCACCATTTCGGCAGAGCACCTCCCTCACAAAGCCGGCACATTCCGCTCTCAGCACCACCTTGTCATGATACTCGATCACCGCGGCGGCTTTCGGTGAAGGATTGATCGGGATAGAGTAACCGATCGCGAAAATTCCAGCCCCAATCATCCCCAATTTACAAAGCGAGCCGACCAAGTCCGGACGGCGACCATTCTCCCCTTTGAAGAGAAACTTGAACGACTTGAAAAGGCCGCCAAAGACCATCCCGATAATCGCAATTCCCACCAACAAGACACCGGCTCCCTTAAAAAGAACGCTGGCCATCGCCATGATCCCGATCCAGATCACCCAACGCCAGATAAACGCCAGAAACCCGTAAAGTCCGATCGCTACGGGTTGCTCTTTGAAGGCTGGAGGTGGCGGCAATTCTTTGATGGAGTAAAGGACTTTGCGCCAAACCCACTGCATGAACTGTTGCCCTTTGGTTCCGAGGTTCGGAATCCGCAAGAGATCGGAGAGGATGTAGTAGCCATCGAAACGCATCAATGGATTTGCGTTGAACAGCAAGGTAATGGTCGAAGCCGCAAAAACCGTGTTGTGGGCAATGGTGTTGATGATTCCAGGCTCGGTCCGCACCCAGATGATCACCGCGAGTGAAGCGAGGAAGAGCTCAATAAACATCCCTGCCGAGGCCACATAAATTCGGTGCCAACGACTTGGGAAGCGCCAACTCGCACTCGCATCCACATAGGTCAGGGGCGTCACAAAAACCAGCAATTGGATGCCCCACTCAGGAATCACGCCGCCAAATTTTTTCGCGAGAACTCCATGCCAGATCTCATGAACGAGTTTGAGAAAGACAAAAATTCCACCCAGGATGAGCCAGTTGCTTCCGGGAAGAATGACCGAAGCGCTCGCTGAAACGAACGAGGTCCAATTCTGAATCAACAGAAATCCGGCATACGCCATCAGGGCAAACCAGCCGATGACGAATGGCAATGATCCAGTCCACCCAAGCCAGGGAGTGAGTTTGCTGAGGAATGCATCCGGATTCCCCATTGGAATGCGAATGAAGAACAGTTTTTGAAAGGCTTGCTTTGGCTTCTTGTCCGCCTGCTCGGCCGTATGGTTATAGCGACGACCCGATTGATCGGCGTTATCGCTTTCCAACAAGCGCTGATCAATCAACCAACGCAGCAAAATGGTCGCTTCCTCCTCACTGAGAGCGCGTTCGCCAAACTCACGCGCATTTTGAGCCAACACTTCGCGAGCCGTCCGGTCTCCATCCAGATTTTGCAGGAACTGGTATTCCGGCAGTCCAATCTGGAAATACCGTCGATGTGTCAAATCCTCAAGGATGTAACTCGGCCGTCCGCGGTAATCCTGAAACGCGAACTTCAGATCCTTGCGCAGCCGCGGCCGCGACACGGTCATTTCTCGGACTGCGTGATCGGGAGTCATGAG
>JBCDHN010000589.1:0-3170 GCA_038749915.1 Verrucomicrobiota bacterium
TCCAGGTCGAAAATGTCAGGGCATCGCCGAGCGTCAAAAAACCGACCTTTTTCCCTGAATTCACTTCCGAGATGATGCTTTGGGCAACCTCATCATAGCGCCGATGCAAAGCTTCCCGCTCGCGCTCCATCGCGAACTCCACGATTCGGAATCGTTCCGCAGGAATCTTGAAGTAGTCGACGATTCCTTTGGCCACTGACTCCGATGAAACCTTGGCCTGAGGGGCAAAAAGCAGGTCGCAGGATTCGAGAGCTTTTAATCCTTTCACGGTGATCAATTCCGGATCACCCGGACCGACGCTGATGCCCAAAAGTTGAGAAGGTGGCTTCATGCAGAGTTCAACCTTTTGCCGGCCATTGAAAAAAGTCGAACCCGCACCTCGCCAACGTGATCCCCCATATAATCAGCTACCTTTTCGTGAATGCTCTCTGCTACTTGCGCCCAGAGAGTCGTCGCTTCCCGGTATCGAACGGCGGCCTCTTCCACCGTATTTAACGGTCCGATCTCCAAACTGCATTCCGCTGCAATTCGCTCAATAATCTCCATTGCGGGCGGACTCGCATTTGAGTGCGTGTCCCAATGGTTGTCGATCAGCTTGGCCAATTTACCGGGATGGCCCACCATCCAAAGCACAGGTAGTTGGCGTTGTTCTTCCGCCATCTTTTTTTTGAGATGGTCCAGAGCGAAGCCAACGAAGTTTGAGGTCTGCACCACCTGTCTCAATTCCAGATCCAAGCTCTCCCGCGCAAAGCGTTGCCCCAGATTGCCCGGAGAAAACACCACTTCTTGCGCGTTTTCAGCGATCGCCACATTGATATAAATCTCGATTGAAGCCTTGAACGAAGCCATCGACTTGGGCTCGACAATACCAGTGGTACCCAGAATGGAAATCCCCCCTTCAATTCCCAGGCGGGGATTAAAGGTCCGTTTCGCGATCTCTTCGCCGCCCTCACACCCCACCTCAATTTCAAAGCCGGCCGGAGCGGATTCCACATCTGCACAAACCTCCTCCACCGCCCATTGCATCATCCGGCGGGGAACCGGGTTGATGGCAGGTTCGCCAACCGGCACCTGCAAGCCTGCCTGCCGCACAATTCCCACTCCCCGCCCGGCTCGAAAGCGAATGCCGGTTTGTTCTCTGGCAGATACTTTTACCAGAATCGTGGCTCGATGAGTCTGGTCGGGGTCATCTCCGGCATCCTTCACCACCCTGGCGATCATCCCGCCATCAGTTTCCTCGACCGATTGAATAGGCAGTTTGAGGATCTCCTGCTGACCCGGCAGCAGAATTTCAACTTCCTCCAGCACCTCATCGTAGAGGAGCTTCCACAAAGCCGACTTGACCCCGGCGGTGGCGCAACTGCCTGTCGTGTAGCCCCGTCTCAGCCCGTTTGCAGCGGGCTCGGATAGATCGAACGGTTTCACCTCAGCAATGGTGCGGTCTCTTCGTTTGGCTGATTGTTTTCGGCCCATTCTTCAGCCAGCCGGTTTTTGCGTTCAATCAAAAGGGCATTCATCACCGCAGCGGCCCATGGCGAGCCGCCACTCGTACCTGCATTGGTGATTCGAGGAATTCTCATGCAACGCTTCAGTTCCTGCTTCGATTCGCGGGTTCCAACAAATCCCACCGGCAGACCAATCACCAGGTGCGGCCGCCACAAGTGTTCTTGAATCAAACGCAGCACCTCACGAATCGCAGTCGGTGCGTCTCCGACCGCGATGATGCAGTCGTTCCCGAATTTTTCCCAGGCTCGGCGCATGTTGGCCGCCGATCGAGTGATCCCATTGGCCTCAGCCATCTCGTAAGTCTCTTCGTCGTGAACCCCACAAAAGGTGAGCAAGCCTAATTCTTTGACCACGGTACGGCGCAGACCACTTTGAACCATGGTCACATCCGTCACGATGATGGCACGGTTTTCCAGCCCTCTCATTCCTGCCTCCAAAGCTCCGTGAGATACATAGACGGACTGAGCCGACGCGAAATTTCCTGACGTATGCACCAACCGCTGGAGAACTTTCTTTTGCAGCGGATCATCAGCCCATGGCGACCAATCAAATTCGTCTTCAATGATACCAAAGCTCTCCGCTTCGATGGGATGAGGCTCATACGGATCGACGCGCTCCATTTCCGCCTCCGTCAATTCTTCCTCTCCTTCCTGCTTTGCCAGCAATCCCCGTACGTGCAGATGGTGCCCTTCCTGGGGCGTGCCAACTTCATGCTCATAACCGACCACCTGAGTTCGGTATTTGCACAACGAACAGTTCATGTTTGGAGAACCTTCAAATGTCTCCACCGCGCGCTCAAGCAAGATGGTGATCAAGTTGGGATGCAACCCAATTGCATCGCACTTGATGACTTCCTGAGCTGAATCCGAGCTCAAGACGAGCTGGCGATCTGCCGCCTTGAAAATGCGATCCAGCAATACGCCGGTGAAGAGAAAGAACGGAAACACTACCAACCGCTCGAAACCGAGTTGGCCGGCCTGTCTCAAGCCATCATCGAGAGTGGGGGAGGCGGTTCCTGAATAGACAACGGTTGAGCCGCCAAATCCCATTCCTTCCTCCAGAACACGGGCCAACTTGTAGACGTCCGAGTTCGCATCCGGATCGGTCGTTCCCCGCCCCACGATTACGAGACAAGTATCTTTGCGGGAAACGGTAGATGGCGACTGCGATTCGCCTTCGATGATTTTGGAGCGGCAGGCTTCCAAGACGAGAGGATGCAGATGAATCGGCGCTCCAAACCGAATCGGGATGTGAGGGTAATCACGCTGAATGATTTGCACTTCAGTTGGCATGTCATTCTTGGCGTGCGTTGCCGCCAGGAGAATGGCAGGCACCACGGCGATGCGTTTCGCCCCAGCTTCGACACATTGAGCAACCGCGACATCAATCGTCGGCGATGCAAACTCGAGGAATCCATGAGTGACGGGCAAGGGCTGAGCGGCCTCAACAAAGCTCTCCATGAAAGTATCAAACTGAGCGGCCCCACCGGGATTTCGGCTTCCGTGTCCAGCAATGACAATCCCGGTGCCATCCTCGGAGAGTCGAGAGATGATCGCGGAGTGATCGGTTGTCTGAGTGATCATTGTTCTTTCGGTCGAAATGTAATGTCTAGTTGTCCTCATCCACAAATACGCTTGGAAACGGTTCTCGCGCTCGGATCAGCA
>JBCDHN010000590.1:0-3168 GCA_038749915.1 Verrucomicrobiota bacterium
GAACACTTTCAGCCCAAGATTCAATGGTAGGTGGGGGCCGGCTAGCCGATCAACGGACGGAACACTATTTGGTCCTCTTTTACACTAAATGTCATTCGATTTAGCTCTGCAACGTAACGGATGACTACCAAGAGTGGACAGTTTTGAAGCTTCAGTTCCACGTCGACTGTAACCTCACCAATAGTTCCGTCCGAATAGGTATGCTCCCAAAGCTCACGTTTGAATGCGAACTGAATATTTTCGGCCTCATTGACCATGTCAAAAATTGCTTCGAGTTGGGCAATTAGATCTTCCGGCGTTTGCGCGTCAATATTCGCTTCGTCTACCTGATTCGAGTAGAGAATTTCAAGCGTATTCCAGTCAAAGATTCTTGCTGGATTCCGCGTCTCCCAATACGGTTCTTCGTAGGCCTCAGACTTAGAAATGGGCTCTGAGCATCCAGTCATCAGAACGAAGAAACTTATCGATTTAATTAACAGGCTTGGCATTCTCAATCATCCTTTCGCTTCAAGAGGTATGGAGCACTACGCTGGCACATTTCTCAGGGTGATTCTTCAGAATACCGCTAATGAACTCTCGGCTTCCAGATGAATTTAGACTCACAAACTGAAATCCTCAGGCCTAAAGCAATCGGTAGCCCAGGGTTGAATCAAGCAAGATGTTCCGAATTTCTGACTGGCACCAACCCGCATTCCGCGCATCGTGCGCCTCGATATGCCACAGCCTGTTCCGACCGAGAGCGACCCCATTGCCCGACTCCGCGCCATCATGCACATCCTTCGTTCGCCCGATGGTTGTCCGTGGGATCAGGAGCAATCCCATGAAAGTCTGATCCCGAATTTGATTGAGGAGGCGTATGAGTCGGCTGCTGCGATTCGCTCCGGCGACACGAACCACATGGAAGAAGAATTGGGCGATTATCTGCTTCAGGTCGTGTTCCACGCCGAGCTCGGGACGGAAACCGGCGCTTTCGATTTCGATTCGATTTGCGACACGATTTCCGAAAAGCTGATTCGCCGTCATCCCCATGTGTTTGGCGAGAGCGGCGTCGAGACAACAGATGGCGTTCTGAAACAATGGGACGAGATCAAGGCGGCGGAGAAAGGAAATCAGACTGAGAAGCGGTATCTTGACGAGGTGGGGCAGGGATTTCCGGCCTTGCTGCGGTCGCGCGAGATTCAGAAGAAAGTGGCCAAGGTTGGGTTTGATTGGGACGAGAGCGAAGAGGTTCTCGCGAAAGTTCGCGAAGAACTCGGGGAAGTGACCGCTGAGCTGGAATCCGGGAATGCCGAAAACCTCGGTGAAGAAATTGGCGATCTTCTCTTCGCAATCGTCAATCTGGCCCGGAAGGAAGGCCAGGATGCAGAGTCGCTTCTCGCCGCTGCGAATGACAAGTTCATCGACCGTTTCAATCAGGTCGAAGATGGCTTGAAGGCCGAGGGCAAGGGCCTCAAGGAAGCGAGTCTGGACGAGATGGAAGCCCAGTGGCAGGCCGCGAAACAGAGCTCAAATTCCTCGTAACGAGACTCGAGCTTGAACGTCTTTTCTACTGAGTTGAAGTTTTGATGAAATTTTTGGCGAGATCGCTCAGGTGTGACAGAGTTCCGCTCGCTCTCATGAACTGCGACTCGAATTGATCAATGCCCGCCTTTTCCTACACAGCCCTCGATGGATCCGGCAAGACCGTGACCGGAAACCTGGATGGGCGGAACAAGATCGAGGTGTATCGTGAACTGGAGAAGCAGGCGCTCCATCCGGTGAGCGTAAAAGAGGCGGTCGATCGAGAAAAACCAGGGCAGAAGGCGGAAGCGGACACGGATGGGGGACCGGTGCGGCTGAGACGACCGCAGGTGATTTTGTTCACCGAGGAGCTGGCGGACATGTTGGATGCGGGGTTGCAGCTGGAACAGGCGTTGCGGGTGCTTCACGATCGGCAGGAGGATCCAGCGATTCGGCGAGTCAGTGCGAAATTGCGCGATGACATTCGGGAAGGATCCAAGGTTTCGGCCGCACTGAAAAATGCGTCTCCCAGTTTTGACGAGCTTTATGTGAATCTGGTCGCTGCGGGAGAGGCGAGTGGGTCGTTGGCCGAGATTTTGCGGCGTTTGGCGTGGAATCTTCAGGTAATGAACGATCTGCAAAGCCGTGTCGTGAGCGCGCTGGTCTATCCCGCGTTTCTGATCGGTGCCTGTGCGTTGTTGCTCTTCGTGTTCGGAACCGTTCTAATGCCCCAACTGACGGATTTGATCACGTCCTCGAATCAACAGCTGCCGTTGCTGACGCGAATCCTGGTGGCCTTCAGCGATTTCATGGCGTCGTGGTGGTGGGCCATTCTGGCGGCGGCCGTGGCCATTTTTATCGGGTTCCGCGCCATCATCGCAACCAAGGGCGGCCGGGAGTGGTGGGATCAGTATCAGCTCTCGATTCCCCTGGTCGGGCCCGTCCTCCATGCGAAATTCTACGCTCAGTTTTGCCAATCGCTCGGGAACCTGGTCACGAACGGTGTTCCCCTTCTGAATGGCCTGAAATTGATGGGAAGAGCGACTGCGAACGTTTTTTTGCGCGACAAATTGGGCAAGGTGGCGGTTTTAGTGGCGGAAGGCGCTCCGCTTTCTTCCGCGATGCGGAAGATCGGCGACTTTCCCAGCCTCATGATTGATATGCTTGGGGTCGGGGAACAAACCGGTCAGCTCGGAAAAAGCCTGCAAAAATCCTCCAAACGTTACGACAAAGAACTGACCACGCGAATCGATCGACTCACCAAAATGATTTCCCCAATTGTCCTCATCTTCATGGCCGGTATTGTCGGGGTGGTTGCCTACGCCATCATCTCGACCCTGTTCCAATCGGCCACCGGAATTCGAGGCAACGTGTAACCAATCAACCCACCATCATGACCAAACCCAAGCTTCAAACCTCACCCAATTCCGCGTTTACCCTCGTCGAAATTGTTATCGTTCTCACCATCATTGCGGTTCTCGCCGGTGGCAGCATCTACATGCTGAAGGGCTTGATTGGCGACGCGCAGGGGCAGCGCGTCGATTCCGATATTCAGACGATCAAGGTCGCGTTGGGAGCCTACGAGCGGAACAATTATTTCAAACCGCCGACCGAGGAACAGGGCTTGGCCGCGTTGGTTGAGCAACCGACCTCTGATCCGCAACCGGA
>JBCDHN010000591.1:0-3165 GCA_038749915.1 Verrucomicrobiota bacterium
GCTGCCAGTCCCTCCCAGTCCTCGGCCGAAGTGTCCCAACTTCCGCTGATTCGTAACACGCGACCCATCTCTCGAAAACTCAAACCCATCGACTCCATCACATGGGATGGATTTCCGCGTCCCGAGCTGCAGGCGCTGCCGGTGGACACCTGGAAGCCAAGATCGGCCAGCCGGGTCAGCCATTTCAGATTATTGTGTTTGGGAACGATGATCATGCTGGTATTCCAGAGCCGTTCGACGCTTTTTCCAACCACTCGAATTTCTGAAATTTCAGTCAAGAGTTGCGCTTCAAACTGGTCTCGTTCGCGGGCTTTTGCGTCGTGATCAGGTGGCTGGGCTTCCAGCTGTTTCAGCGCGTAAATCATCGCGGAAATCGCTGGAACATTTTCGGTGCCGCCCCGCAATTTTCGCTCTTGGGGACCTCCGGTTTGGGCTCCAGTGAGGTCGTCGCAGCCATCGGGAACAAGCAGGAATCCCACCCCTTTTGGGCCGCCAAATTTGTGAGCACTTCCCGTGAGCCATTCGCTCGATCCGAGTTCGCCGACAGGGAGCTTCCCGAACCATTGGGTCGCGTCGGAATGAAAAGAAACGCCCTCAAGGCCACAAATCTCTCGAATCTCCTCCCAGGGTTGGAGAACGCCGGTTTCATTATTGGCTGCCATCACGGAAACCAGCGAAATTTCCCTGGATTCCAAGATCGTCTTGAGAGCTGAGAGATCGACCCGTCCTTCGGGATCGACCGGAATCATTTCAACAGACGAGCGCCAATGACGCTTGGCTGGTTCGATGACGCTGGGATGTTCGATCGCGCTGATCGCCACGCGTTTTCCCTGTGGGTTCAATGCTTGGGTGCTGCTGAAAACGATGTTGTTGGATTCCGTTGCTCCAGAAGTGAAGACGACCCGGGAGGGCTCTTCGACTCCCAAAAAGTCAGCGAGCCATTCGCGGCACTCCTCCAACTCGCGTTTGGCTTCAGCGGCCTCCGGATAAAGGCTGGAAGGATTATGCCAAATCGCAGCTGACTTCTCCGCGAAGTGTTTCCGAACTTCGGGAAACATCGGCGTGGTCGCATTGGAATCGAAATAGCCGTTCATGTCGTAAACGAGGTGACTTGCTAAACCACGAAACCACGACTAAGTCACGCGCCAAACCCTACGGGCCCGGCCCTGTCACTCAATTCTGATCTTTCCGATGCGTAATATGAACTGGATTCTTTTTGCTGCTCTCACCTTCCTGGCTTGGGGCGTCTACGGCGTCATTCTTCACAAAGGGCGAGGGCTCATGCCGATGGGATCGGAGGCTCCTCACGCAGGCCTGAAAGCCTTTCTCTACGTCTGCATCGCCTATGCTTTGATCGGCGTGGTAACCGTTGCTTTGCTAAAAATTCGGGGCTCGGATTGGAGCTTCACCGGCCCTGGGATCAAGTGGAGTCTGATCGCGGGAACGGCAGGGGCGCTTGGCGCGTTCACCCTGATTCTTGCGTTGGGCGCAGCGGCTCCAATTTACAAAGGCGCTTCCGCCGCCGCAGTGATGCCGATCGTCTTTGCCGGAGCACCGGTCGTGAACACGATTGTGGCGATGAGCCTTCATCCGCCGGAAGGTGGGTTCAAAGCCTTGCCGCTTCCCTTCATCATTGGTTGTGCCATGGCTGCAACGGGAGCATTCCTCGTTGCCAAGTATGCGCCGACCAACACGGGGGGAGGAGCTGCTCATGCAAAGCCCGCTGCCGCCGAAGCAAAGGCAGGTGAATGACCGGTGGAAGCTGGGCCGCTTAAAGTCGGCACGCTGACGCATTTCCTCGGTTGACGAACGGGGCCCTCTTTCCGATTTTAGAGGGGCCCGCATGAAGTATTTTACCCCGGTCATCACGCTCCTGCTTACGCATGTCGCTATAGCTCAGAATCCCAAGTTTGACCAAGAGGCTGAGCTGCGAATCAAGAGCTTCGAGGTCAAAGACAACTTTACCGTCGAGTTGTTTGCAGATGAGGAGCAGGTCATCAACCCGTCTGCCATCTGTTTTGATGACAAGGGAGGTCTCTTTGTCGGTGAAATTCATCGGTGGAGAGCTGGGGTCGAAGATATTCGTCACCACATCCCCATGCTGGTTGACGATCTTTCGATCGTGACGAGCGAGGATCGTTTGGCAATGTATCGCAAGCATTCGGAAACCGGGTATCTGCCCTTTGAGCGTTGGACCGAGTTTTCCGATTCAATTCGACTGGTGAAAGATCGGGATGGAGATGGCCGGGCCGACCTATCGACCATCTGGGCTGATGATTTCGATGAGCCACTCGATGGACCCGGGATCGGGTTGGTCTTTGGGGACGGCAAGCTCTATTACACCAACATCCCGCACCTGTGGGCGTTGGCAGATGGCGACGGAGATGGAAAAGCGGAGCAAAGAGAGTCGATTCAGGATGGTTTTGGCGTGCGAATGAGCATCAGCGGCCACGACATGCACGGAGCTATTTTTGGTCCTGATGGCCGCTTGTATTGGTCGATTGGGGATCGCGGATACACGTTCAAAACCAAGGAAGGAAAGCAGTACAGTGAGCCGACGGAAGGAGCCGTCTTCCGTTGTGAACCGGATGGCAGCAATGTTGAGGTTTACTACCTGGGATTGCGAAATCCGCAGGAACTGGCCTTTGATGCCTACGGAAACCTGTTCACTTGCGACAACGATGCCGATGCCAAGGATACAGGCCGGTTGGTCTACATTTTGGAAGGAGGGGATTCGGGCTGGGACGCCGGGCATCAGGCCCTTCTGAATTTCCATGAGCCGCTGCAGTTGCGGACGCCTTACTTCCCGAAGTCGAAATTCGCTCTCAACATGTGGCTGGATGAGCGAATTTGGGAAAAGCGCAATGAGGATCAGCCTGCCTGGATTTTGCCGCCGATCGAGTTGGTGAGTTGGGGGCCGAGTGGTTTGGTATATAATTACGGGGCGACGGCCTTCCCGGAGAAGTACGAAAATCACTTCTGGGTTTGCAACTTCGGCGGAGCCAAGGGGGATTTGGAGATGTTCTCGGTAAAGCCGAAAGGAGCGGGTTTTAAAATCGATACCTGGAAAAATGAATGGATGGTTGGCCTGGGCGTAACGGATGCCGAGTTTGGCCCCGGGGGAAAGCTCTACATTTCCTGCTTCAACAACAATGGCTGGGTGAA
>JBCDHN010000592.1:0-3163 GCA_038749915.1 Verrucomicrobiota bacterium
CGCACACCGGATTTGGTCCAGGCGATCTGACATCCACCGTGGATGCCTCCCTCGGAACCAACGGTCAGTGAAGGAAATCGGGTCTCAAAACCGATTTCATCAGCGATGAACTGATCAACGGAAACGTTTCCATCGGATCGATTCTGCGCTTCGGAGTTCAAGACTCCGGACAAAAACGAATGGACCGAGAAGTGGCCACCCTTGATGCCGTGATCGAGCCCGCGATACAGAGTCAACTGATTCCGATTGGCCATGAGTGGCTCGAGCAGGTTGGTCTTCTCCCAGTTTCTCCCCGGCGTTTGAGGAAACCACTGCTTCTGCTGAAAGCCGAGCAGGTTTCCAACCGCAACAAAACGCTTTGCTTCAGGACCAGCGCCTTTCGCGGCCTGAACTGCCGCCGTCTCGGCTTTCAACGACGGGAGGCTGGGCAGCGCGAGGGTCGCGCCCACCGTTTGCAGAATAAAGCGTCGTCGGTTGGAGGAGAAATTCATCATCTGTAATTACACGGGTCAAGTCTCCAATTCGTTGCATCATTTTTGAACTCCACAACTGGCTGCTCGTCCGAACAAAAATCTGAGGATCGACTCTTCAAGTTGAACCTGAAGTAAGAGGGTTGATCGCGATTTTCGAGGACCAATCTGCGTTCAAGATACCTTGATCGAGAGTCGCGAACCGCAAGCCGTGAGCTTCTGCCAATTTTACGAGGTATGCGTCGGTGGTGTCTTTGTATCGCGTTACTTCTGGAATCTGCACCGCATCGAAGTCGTCATGGATCTTGGAAGCGCTTTTCAGTTGGTGAAGCGCTTCCAGCACGCTTATGGCGTCCTGAAAAGTTGCAGCGTAGGCGGGGCTCATACTCATACGCATAAAGCCCAACTCGGTGATTGGTGAGGTGGAAAACTGACTTACTCCCATGAGCCAACTCCTGACTCGAAGGTGTTCGGCATGGCTATCCCACGCAAACGCCAGCAGAACATTGACATCAGGAAAAAAAGCACTCACTCGGCGAGGATCTCTTTCACCAGCTCAGGTGTCATTGGCGGGGCTCCTGCCGGGGCTGTTAGCACCGGGAGTCCATCATCTGCGATTCTGCGCGTAGCGCTCTCTCTCGGCTCGAGCGTCAGAACAATCTTTCCCCCTTCGATGGCACAGAGGAGTTTATCACCAGCTCCGAGACCGAGTTTGCGGCGTAAATCGAGAGGGATCACGATTTGGCCTTTCGTAGAGAGGGTCGTGGATATCATAGGTTAATCTTACCGGCTTACCGTTGCCACGCAACTTCCAGTTGCAAACCTCGATCAAGCCTTGGCTCCAGCCGCACTCCATGCGGTAATTTTACAAAAACTTGCGGCCTGATTCATTGCGGAAATCTCGATCCTCAATCATCATTGGATGCCATGTTTGACTTTCTTTCAGAAACCCCCGGAGATCAAAGTCGGATCTGTGCTGGAAAAAAGCGGCGCGAATTTCTCCAAATTGGCGCGCTTGGTGCCGCCGGTCTCTCGCTGCCTCAATACCTTGCCGCCAAACAGGAAGGCGCGGTGAAACCAGGGCACGAAAACCGCTCCTGCATCATGATCTTCAACCTGGGAGGCCCGAGTCACATCGACCTCTGGGATATGAAGCCGGATGCACCAAGTGAGATTCGTGGACCTTTCAAACCGATCCGAACCAACTCACCCGAGATCGATATTTCGGAGATCCTCCCAATGCACGCCAAGGTCGCAGACAAGTTTTCGCTGGTGCGCAGCTGTCATCACGGTGGCGCGGCGGTGCACGATGCGGGCTGGCAGATCATGCAGACCGGACGACGGTTTACCGGCGGAATCTCGACGCCACACGCGGGGGCGGTTGCCAGCTATCTCAAGGGTAGAAAGAGCGATCTTCCCCCTTTCGTCGTTCTTCCCGAGCTGATGGGACGCGGTGGTGGAAATCTACCGAATGGCCAGGCTGGCGGCTTTCTGGGAAAGGCCCATGATCCCTTCGCCCTGATGGCAGATCCGTCGGTCAAGGACTTTGAGGTGCCGGACCTACTGCCACCAGATCAGATTGGGGCAGCTCGACTCGATCGCCGCCGCAAGATGCGCGACATCGTCGAAGAAAGCGTCAAGAACTTCGAGGCGAGCGAGGACGCACGACTGCTCGACGAGAATTTTCAGGCGGCCTTTCGCATGATGACGAGCGAGCAGGCTCGGAGCGCATTTGATCTTTCCCAGGAACCTGAAAAGGTGCGGGAACGCTATGGGATGAATCGGGTCGGTCAGTGTTTTCTCCTTGCCCGTCGCCTCGTCGAGAACGGCGTCCGATTCATTACGGTCAACACCTTCTTAACGGTGTTTAATGAGCTAAGCTGGGATATTCACGGTTCCAAGCCCTTCATCAGCGTGAAGCAAATGAAGGAGCAGGTCACTCCGATGTATGATCAGGCCTACTCCGCATTGCTCGAAGATCTTTTCGACCGCGGTTTGCTGGACGACACGCTGGTGACCACCCTGGCCGAATTCGGTCGAACTCCCAAGGTCAATCCAGCCGGTGGTCGCGATCACTGGCCTCAGTGCTTTACCGTCTCCTTCGCCGGTGGTGGCGTCCAAGGCGGTCAAGTGGTCGGCGCAAGCGACCCGATCGGCGGCTTCCCTGCTGAGCGACCGGTCGAGCCGGCCGAAGTGGTTGCCACGGTTTTCCACAGCCTCGGGCTCGATCCCGAAGGCCATCTTCCCGGACCGGCTGGTCGCCCCTTCCCGCTCGTCGATTTCGGCAACGAACCGATTCGCGAGCTGTTTGGCTAACCGAACCTGGAACCCCCTCCGCTTATGAAAACGTTTTCCGCAATCTGGATTGCGACCCTCGCTCTCGCCAACTTGGCGAGCGGTCAAGAGTTGGCGATCCTTCCATCATCCATCCATCTGACCGGGCCGGAGTCTTCCCAACGCGTGTTGGTCGCTCTGAAAATCGGCGAAGAGGAGTATTCGCAAGCCCTGACTGACGTTTCCTTTCGTTCAAGCGATCCGAAGATTGTCACAGTCGAGAACGGCGTGGTGATTCCAAAAGCCAACGGAACGAGCATGATCACGGCACAGAGCACCGACGGCAAAACGGCCAGCACCAAGGTTACCGTTCGAGAGTTCGCCAAGGAAACGACCTGGAGTTTTCGCAACCACGTTCA
>JBCDHN010000593.1:0-3154 GCA_038749915.1 Verrucomicrobiota bacterium
GCGCGCACTTCATCTCTACGCCCAAGAACGCGGAACTGATAATCATCCCCTTCGCCGCCATCGGAACGTCATTCCCCGACGCAACGCCAAATCCCGCTGGCCCGCCGAGCCGCTCGCTTCCTTCCATTCGGATCAATTCAGTCACGAAAAGGTCCGCGGCCTTGTTATCGAGGAGCGACTCATAGATCCACCAGCGAAATGGTCCGGTGTTGTTGAGAGTCGGGTTGATCAGATTCGGATTCTCCGCCAACACATCCTGCCAATATCCCATCCAATGGTCCGCCCAGCGGTCATCACTGACGAACCGCTCGATGGCATTGATTCGGCGACTTCTTGCATCATCGGCAAGGAACTGGGCGATTTCGGCTTCACTCGGAGGGACACCCACTGTATCGAGGGCCAAGCGACGGAAAAAGTCGAGATCCGTCGCTAGCGGTGTCGGCTCGAAATCGGCGACATCGAACTGCGGCCAACGAGCACCTTCGTCAATCCATTGCTCGAAAATCGCTACCTCAGCCTCGGAAAGCGGCTCACCTTTCGGGGGCATGATGTCGTCCTCCGCATCTCGGCCAACGCGAAAAATGAGCGAGCTCCCACCAGCATCACCAGGAATGATCGCAGGACCATCGTATTTCCCGCCTTTCAAAGCAGCGCTCAGCTGGTCGAGACGTAGATCTCCCTTCGCCTTCGCCCCTTGATGGCAGTCGTAGCACCGAGCCTCAAGCAGCGGTTGGACCTGCTCGAAATAGTCGATCGCGCCTTTTTCCGTAGTCTGTGATTGGGCCTGCACCTCAGCGATCTTCGCGCCGACAAAATGATCGATTTCATTGTGCGCGGGGAAGGCTTTGGGGAGAGTGGGAATCGAAACTGCTTTCTGAGATGCCAGCCAGGTTCTTGCCGCAAGACGACGCTCACTCCAATAGGTTCCGTTCAGGGCGCGCATGCGTTCCCTCGCTTCGGTATCCAACGCTGCGAGATGCTGACGATGCCTTGCTTCGTAGCTTGCCCAGCCCTCGTCGGTGTAAGGAATCCGTTTGGTGCCGGGATGAAGCAACGACCAGGACTCTTCTCCCTCCGGCGAAACCGCGACAACGGTTTCACCGAATTCCGGGCGGCGCGGATTCTTTCCGGCGAAGCCTCCAATCATCGTCTCCAAAATGACAAAGTGTTCTCCTCCGTCGGTTTGGAATTCTCCCCAGACCTCGCGATTTCCGGGAGGAGCGAAACGAAAATCAGGGCCGAGGTCGAGATAGTTGTCCTGACTGGAAACCTTTCCGTGGCCGCCCGTGTCATTCGGTGGAAATGGCGTCTCGAGAACTCTGACTCCATCAATCGTTAAACGAGCGGCTCCTCGGCCGCGCAGAAGCATTCGGTGCTTCCCTGCGGGCAATTGAACGAGCGCAGAAGCCCGAACATGAGAAGGGTTGGCTCGAGCTCCGCGAACCCCGGTTCCAACATACTTTTGGCGCCAGTCCACCAGTCCAAACGCCATCTCTTCGTAGGTCTCCGTGACTTCCGGATCCAACGGCCAACTCCGGCCGGAAGGCACGCCTTTTTCGCTGATTTGAATCAACACTTTGCCCTCCGGCACCATGTCAGGGTTCACTGGTGGGGGCGGAGGATTGTGAACGAATCGCGATGCCAATGCTTCTGCGTCAACCGCTCCCCGATGAATGGTCAGTTCGTCCATCCAACCGGAAAAGCTCTACTTGGTTCCTCGGGAATATCCGGTTCCAACGACAAGATCATCGCGATCCGTCACCGGGGGCAGATCCGTCGCTCCTCCCAAATCCCAAACGCCGTTCACCAGCTTTCCATCAATCCGTGCCTGAAGACTGTCCGCTTTCCCGAACGTGTAGACGAGAGAAATGTGATGCCAACCACTGTCCGGAACCACTTCCGAGCTCCACCATCGATGCCAGTCACGCTTGTTGGTCTCCGGATGTTGGCTCGTGAACAGAAACCCGAGTTGCGCCCCACCGGTATCGCCCTTGAGTCGCATGGCGTAGTTCTGATTCATGTCTCCGAGGCCCTCGCCTTTATCGAGGTGGCGACCTTTGCCAATCAAATAGGCCAGATGTCCTCGGCCGATCGAATCAATCTTCACCCACGCTTCGAGGGTTAGAGTTTCGCCCAGCCCAAAGCGAATGTTGGCGTCTCCACCCGCTTCCTCATCCTTGACGACCAGGTGAGCATCTCTTCCCGGGAAGAAAGCCGACTGGTTTGTTGCTTCAAATTCGGGATAACGCGGTTTGCGGGGCCCATCGCCACGAACATCGGAGATCTTTGCTTTGCCTTCCCAAGTTCCAGGCTCGTTTGGTTCATCGAAGCTCCATCGCAAAATGGTCTGAGATTCCTGAGCAAATACGCCGGTTCCGAACATCAACGATGTCAGAGTGGCGAACACGAGAGGGGTAATTGCGCGGTTCACGTTCACAGTCTAAGACGAGAACGGCGATGAAAGCACGTTTGAGGGCGTACCACTTTCAGGGGGGGAGGCAATTGATGATCCGTAGCTTCGACTGGCAGTCGAAGTTGGCAGAGGCCTTCGAATTCGACTGCCAGTCGAATCTACGAGTCCTAGTTTCCGAGATTCACAATCCCACGCCGAATCGCTTCCGCCGTCGCTTCGGCCCGATCGCTCACCTCCAGCTTTTGCAACGTATTGCTGACGTGACGCTTGACGGTGTCTTCCGCAATCCCAAGTCGAGCGGCGATCTCTTTATTGGCACATCCTTGCGCAACGAGCGCCAAAATTTCACGTTCGCGGCTGGTAATGGACGGCCCCAGCTTGATCTCGGCGAGGCGTTCGGCAACAGGATCCGGGATATAGCCGTCACCTTTCTCGATTTGCCGCAGAGCCTTCAACAGTTCCCCACGTTCCGCCGACTTCTGAAGATAACCGAGCGCGCCAGCTTCAAGCGCAGTCTGAATTTCGTCATCACGGGCAAAGGTGGAGAAAATCAAAACTTTGGCATTCGCGTCTTCCTTCACCAGCCGTGCGGTTGCTTCCACACCGCTGATTCCCGGCAACTGAAGATCCATGACCACCACGTCGGGATGGTGCGCGCGATAGGCGTCGATGACTTCTTCCCCACGTTCGACTTCGGCGACAACCTGCAAGTCGTCCTCCAGCGACAGCGATGCCGCCAGA
>JBCDHN010000594.1:0-3140 GCA_038749915.1 Verrucomicrobiota bacterium
ACCGGCTCCCATGGCTTCCTTTCCTGCATAGTTCCCTGAGTCGTTGGGTGGCACTCCACCGTCACCCCAAAGAAACTGGCTCTGGCCAACAGCATTTGACCACTCCGCATCTTTGGGAAGGCGATATTGTAGGCCTTTAGAGTCCTCTCGTGTCAGCCAATTACAGAAGGCAATTGCGTCTGCCACACTCACACAGGTAACAGGATGATCTTCCTGCTGTTGGAATCCTGGGCTTTCCCAAGACACGTTATCATCAGCTTTCCATCCTGTTTTGGTCAGCAAAAAAGGAATCTCACCTTCCTCATAGGAGTAACTCGGATCGGCTGCAAACTGCCGAAAATCCTGAACTCGAGTTTCCCAAATTGAAAATAAGACATTTGTGCCAGGAACCGGCACAAACGTCATTCCAAGATCATTGATGTAGGGACTCTCTTTCGTCGCGTTTTCGACCGTCACCGGTTCCTCGATGTGCCCCTCTTCGGTTTTGTCTTCTTCTACCTTGTCCTCTACCAACTTCTGACCTTGCTCTTCCAAATTTTGCTCGACCAACACTCCCAAGCCCAAAGCAGCTGAAATGCGGTCTTTGAACATCCAACCAACAGCAGCAATCCCTAATATTCCGGCAATAGACAAGAGCGCTACCAATTTCGATCCTTGAGATCCCCCAACTGGCCGCGAAGGTTCTGTCGAAACGGCCCGTCCTTCGATCCAATCCACCAACCCACTATACTCATTTTCAGCGTGATAGGTATGATAGCGCTGCAACTCTATCGGAACGAACTTTCGGTCTTGATCCTCCAAAACCACAATCCGACAGAAGGGATTGTTCTTCGTGTTATACAGCCTTTGATAAAGAACACTGGCCTCGTGCGCGGCACCACGACCCTTGCCTGGATCTTCCTCTCCTTCATCGTAAAATCGCTTTTTATAGGTCTCTGTAACCACCATCAACACCTTTTCCGCGTGCTCAGCATTCGCCGCGCTCCATCTCGGCCAGCCAATCGCCGGATCTGCAGTATCAATGTCGATGGTTACTTCGATACCATCGGCCTTCAACCGATTGGCCAGAGCCGACACCCGACCACGATGCGCCTCCGAATCGTGACTATAACTAATAAAGACTTTGCCCATCTCGCCGCTATACTGAGGACTGGACTGAGAACAGGCAATTCCAATCTTGAAAAAAGCGCGCCCAGCAGGACTCGAACCTGCAACCCCCGGATTAGAAATCCAGTGCTCTATCCGGTTGAGCTATGGGCGCCAAAAGCGAGCGCGCAATGAAGCACAATCTCGCAAAGTCACAACCTTGACTCCTGGTTATTGAACCAGCAGCGGCATGGTGAATTCTGAGCTGGTTGCTTTGGCGTAGATGCCGACGTAATTGACGGATTCCAGGCTGCTGGGAATCTGGTGTTCCACGCGAGTTTCACCCACCACGAGAGTCATCTTGCCGTGTTCGAGGTCCAGGGTGATTTCGGCTTCGAACGTGTCATTGGGGTCGAACTTGGCCGACTTACCGGCGCCCAGTTTTACGTTGGCCCAGGTTCCATCGAAGGCGCCGTGGCGATCCATGCCCATCATGGTTCCCGCTTTGTGGAGCCGATCATTCTCGGGAACCGCGCCAAAGCAGAAACAAGCATTCTTGGTCGATCCTCTTCCATCAGCACGATACTTGACTCGAAAGGTGGCCTTTTCCTGCACCGGCTCGGCCAGCTTCTTGACGGCAAATGCCTCGCCGCTTCCTTGCAGCAGGTAACCAAACTCGCTCTTCTTCACTTGCCCGCCTTTGACCACATCCCAGTCTCCCGATTCGTCTTTTCCTTCCTCGATCTTGCCACCTCTTTTCTTTTTCCCACCGTCTGAAACATTGGCCCACCACTCGCTGGGGCCTTCTGTTTCGACGTCTTCCCAGACTTCAAGAAACTTCGTTTTCATCTCTGCCAGTTTCTCCGGCATTTCGATCGCAAGATCGTTTTCTTCGTTGGGATCGTCCTGGATTTTGTAGAGTTGAAAGTTCACCAAGTCCCGGCTCGCCACGAGTTTCCAATCGCCAATCCGCATGGCGGCGTGGCTTTGCGCCGGTGCAACGTGCGTTCGCCAAAAGAGCGGAACCGGCCGTTCGAGAGCTTCGCCTCCAAAGGCGGGAATCATGCTCACGCCATCGATCGTCCGATCTGAAGGCACTGGAACATCAACGATGTCGAGGATCGTCGTGAATATGTCGGACCCGATGATCGGCACCTCGCTGACTGTTCCCGGCTCAATCTTGCCAGGCCAGCGCACAATCCCGGGAACGCGAATCCCACCTTCGTGGCTATCGCGTTTCCGCCCTCGCAAGCCGCCGGTCGATCCCCGGGTTCGATTCCTCTGCGAATCCGGATCCTTCAGATTCGGCTTTCCGGATCCTTCCGGACCGTTATCGCTCGTGAAAATAACGAAGGTGTCATCTCGCAATCCCAGTTCATCGACCGCCTTCATCAGCACGCCGAACGCGTGATCCAGCTGGGTGACGTTGCCGTGATGCTGGCGAATCCCCGGGTCATCGAATTCGTTGTAGAGCTTCATGAACTCAGGATCTGACTCAATCGGCAAATGGGGTTCGTGGGTCCACACCGTCATGAAGAAGGGCTTCTCGCTGTCGCGCTCGTTCTTGAGCCAGTCGATCGCTTCCTCAGCGACGAGCGGAGCTGAAAAGCCGGTCAACGGTCCGACTTCTTCTCCGTTACGCACAAAGTTCTTTGGGTTGCGATGATCGGGCGCTGCATTGTTCTGCGTGGCGAACCACCAATCGAAGCCATGATCGTCCGGTTGAGGTTGCTCGGGACTGTTGAAATACCCATTCAGATGCCACTTCCCGCTATGCATCGTCTCGTAGCCCTTGGTCTTGAGCAGCTCGGGAATCGTGATCTCGCTCTCGCGCAAATGAGCCTGGTTGCCAACCGGCAGCCAACGCCAGACTCCGTTGCGGTAGGGTGTTCGTCCCGTCAAAATCGAAGAACGGCTCGGCGAACAAACCCCGCAGGAAGAATAGGCCTGGGTGAACAGAACCCCTTCCTTGGCGAACTGATCGAGGTGCGGTGTCTGGATGTGGGGATGACCGTAACAGGCGAGGTCTCCCCAGCCGAGATCATCCGTTAGGA
>JBCDHN010000595.1:0-3138 GCA_038749915.1 Verrucomicrobiota bacterium
CCGAAGCTGTCAACGCCTCTTGCTCAGTCCTTTTCGAAAGGATCCCAACCTCCGGTCAGGGAATCGGAATCCTCCGGGCCAAGAATCCTACCAACCTGAGTGAGAGGGAGATCGGGAAACTGCGTTTTCCAGCGATCGATCAAATCGGCTTTCGGATCGGCGGTGAAGAGCAGCTCATAATCTTCGCCATCCTGAATCGCCTGTTCGATCGTACAGTGTTCGTTTCGCGGAAGCCGGTCGCGATCGATCGTGAAACCCTGGTTGCTGCTGTTCGCCAGCCTGGAGAGATCCTTGGCCAGGCCATCGCTCAGATCCATCATGGCATGGATCGAGGGAGCAAAGTTTTCGGTGAGCCAGGCGGCTTCGCGAAGTCGTGGCGTGAAACGGAGGTGCTTACCTGCAAGTGAGCCGCCGAGCGTTCCCGTGACAAAGATTGAGTCGCCCTCCAGGGCACCCGATCGGAAAACGCATTGTTCCTTTTCGATCACTCCGCTCATCGCCACGGAAAGAGTCGTGATCGGTGCTTCCTGAGGCGAGCGGCTTGTTTCCCCACCGACGATCGAGAAAGCGAATTCTCGGGCACATCGCTCGATTCCCCCGTAAATCGCGCTCACCCAGCCGAGTTCCCGATCCGTCGGCGCGATCAGAGTAATCATGGCGTGTTGTGGCTTCCCTCCGCCCATCGCGGCAAAGTCGCTTACCACTCGAGCTGCCGCTTTCCAACCAACCCATTCCGGCTCTGCCTCGGGAAGAAAGTGCACCTTCTCGATCACCGAATCGGTCTTCAGGAGCCGATAGTGACCTTCGGTTGCCTCAATCACCGCACAGTCATCACCTGCGCCGGCAACCACGTCGGCACCGTGGACAAGATCCTTGGTCAGGTGGTCGACAATCGCGTCTTCTCCGACTTCCCCCAGAGTCTTCTTCCCTGGAAGTTCATCCTGCATTTACCGAGGCAAAAGTGTAGACCAGATTGAAGGCGTTGAAGCCGAAATGCACCAGAATCGGCGCCCACAGCGTTCCGGTCCATTCGTAGCAGATGACCAGCAAGATCCCGAGAACGAACAACGGAGCCAGGGATGCGGCGTTGATCGGATGCGCGATGGCAAAGATTCCAGCCACGACGACCGCGGCGGTGAAGGGCTGGATGAATCGTTTCAATACGGGATACAAGAAGCCGCGAAAGAGGATCTCTTCGGCGATGGGAGCGAAAATGCAGGCCTGGATGAAAAGTGCCATCCAGATGCCGGGGTTCTTGGGGTTGTCCCGCAACAGTTGGATGCCGGGTTGAGCAGGCAGATCGCCAACCAACCCCTTGAGCCACCATTGCCACAGCCACATGGTTACCAACGTGATCAGGGTGACGATGCCGAACATCGGGAGAATCCGGCGGAGGAGGAAAGCTTGATCCAGTTTTCGATCGAGCCCGAAGATTCCGAGGATCGGCAGATTCCGAATCGGGCCGAGGTGAACCAGGATCAGGACTGGAGCGAGCAGGGTCAGCCACGAAGCCGAGAACCCGGTCGTCCCCTTGATGTAAAAAATGACGATCATGCCCAGAGCGATGAGCAATTCGGGCGCCCGATAATCCTCCACCGGCACTTTTCCCAGGGGCGCGGCTTCCTGAAAGATGATCTTTCGCCGAAACAACTGTCCCGCCAGCAAGGCAATGCCCAGCAGAATGACAGACAGGTTTGCTGCGTCGGTAAAGAGTTGTTCCGCGACGGTCATGGTAGTTTTTCAGGACAGGGGATGCCCAAGCTGATTCTTGGACGTGAGCAGCAGCGCGTCCAATCGTTTATCATGGATTGTGATGACTCGATCGCGGGTTTACATCGCCCGTTTCTTGGCTCAAGTGGCGCCATGTCATCATCTGTCCCCAACGTTCTTGCGGAACGCTATGCATCCCAGGCGATGCGCCAAATCTGGTCGCCGGAAGGCAAAGTCGTCTTGGAGCGCGAACTGTGGATAGCGGTGATGAAGGCGCAAAGAGAGTTGGGGATCGAGGTGCCGGAAGACGCGATTGCGGCTTACGAGAAGGTGAAGGATACGGTCGACCTGGATTCGATCATGAAGCGGGAGCGGGTCACGCGACACGATGTGAAAGCGAGGATCGAGGAGTTTTGCGATCTGGCGGGATGCGAGCATATCCACAAGGGCATGACCAGTCGCGACCTGACCGAGAACGTCGAACAGCTTCAGGTTTTCCGAGCCCTTCAGGTGATCGAGAAAAAGTCTGCCGCGACCCTGGCGTCTCTGGCCCGGCGAGCCGAGGAGTTTGCCGATGTCATCATCACCGCTCGGACCCATAACGTGGCAGCGCAGCTGACGACTTTTGGGAAACGAATCGCGATGTTTGGCGAGGAGTTTTTGTCCGGATTTGAACAGCTTCGCCAGACTGTGGAGACCTACCCGGCCCGCGGGCTGAAAGGCGCCGTGGGAACCCAGCTCGATCAACTGAGCCTGGTGGACGGGGACGCTCGACAGGCGAAAAGCCTGGAGGAGAAAGTGGTGCAACATCTCGGGATTTCCCAGACTTACTCCGCCGTTGGTCAAGTCTATCCACGAAGTCTTGACAGTCGGGTCGTTAGCACGCTGGTCGAACTTGCGGCCGGCCCGAGCAGCTTTGCCAAAACCCTGCGATTGATGGCCGGACACGAAACCGCCAGCGAAGGGTTTGCCAAAGGCCAGGTCGGTTCATCCGCCATGCCTCACAAGATGAACAGCAGAAGCTGCGAACGGGTCAATGGCTTCCACACCATCCTCAAGGGATATCAAACCATGGCGGCCGGTCTTTCCGGAGATCAATGGAACGAAGGGGATGTGTCTTGCAGTGTCGTTAGGCGGGTGATGCTGCCGGATGCTTTTTTCGCGATGGACGGTTTGCTCGAGACGTTTTTGACGGTGTTAGGCCAATTGGAGGTTTATCTGGCGGTCATCGAGCGAGAGAACGAGCATTACCTTCCGTTTTTGCTTTCCACGACCTTCCTCATGGAAGCCGTGAAGTCAGGGGTTGGTCGCGAAGTCGCTCACGAAGCGATCAAGGAGAATGCCGTCGCTGCCGTGAAGGCCTTGCGTTCCGGGGAGCAGGTCGAGAACGACTTTGTTGAACGATTGGCAAACGATGAGCGCATTGGA
>JBCDHN010000596.1:0-3135 GCA_038749915.1 Verrucomicrobiota bacterium
CAACTGACGGACAGGCTGGGGCAGGGATTCAAGCCAAGAGGTCGGGACCATGGCCGCCGAACCTAGCGATTCGCATCCAATGTGCAACGGAGCATTTGTCCGATTCTACTCCGCCGAACTCTTGAGAACCTGGATGAAAGCCTCCTGGGGAATATTCACTTTGCCGATCGCTTTCATCTTCTTTTTTCCCTCCTTCTGTTTCTCCAGAAGTTTGCGCTTTCGCGAGATATCACCACCATAGCACTTGGCGGTCACATTTTTGCGCAAGGCTTTGATGCTTTCCCGGGCGATGATCTTGCCGCCAATCGCAGCTTGGATCGGAACGAGGAACAATTGCCGCGGAATCACTTCTTTGAGGCGTTTGCAGAGGTCGCGCCCGCGGTATTCGGCTTTGTCGCGGTGCACGATGGTGGAAAACGCGTCTACCGGCTCGGAGTTGATCAGCACATCCATCTTCACCAGGTTGGACGGGGCATAACCTGCGTGTTCGTAATCCATCGAGCCGTAGCCGCGAGTTGAACTTTTCAGCTTGTCGTTGAAATCGACGAGGATTTCGTTCAGCGGCAGCATGCAGGTCAGCATCACCCGCGTTCCGTCAAGGCTCTCGGTATGATCAACCCAGCCCCGTTTCTCCGCCACCAGCTGCATGACTTCGCCGATGTAGTCGTTCGGCACCATGATGAATGCCTTTACCAACGGTTCGCGGATTTCTTCAATCTCGGCGGGATCGGGCATGAAACTGGGATTATCGACCGTGATTTCGTTTCCGTCCGTTTTGGTGATTTCATAGACCACTCCCGGATAGGTCGAAATCACATCCATGTTGAACTCGCGCCGCAATCGTTCCTGGATGATCTCCATGTGGAGCAAACCGAGGAATCCACAGCGGAAGCCGAACCCTAGTGCGGCTGAGCTTTCGCTCATGAAGGTAAAGGCCGCATCATTGATCTGCAGCTTGCCCATCGCCCCTTTCATTTGCTCGAAATCATCTGTGCTCACCGGATAGATTCCGCTGAACACCATCGGCTGAATTTCCTTGAAGCCGGGAAGCGGCTCCTCCGCCGGATTGAGTGACTCCGTGATCGTGTCCCCGATCTTGACCTCACTGGGGGACTTCATGTTCGCGATGATGTAACCAACGTCGCCTGCCACCAGTTCATCCAGCTTGGTCATCTGTGGCGTAAAGACTCCCACCTCTTTCGTCTCATACTTCTTCTCCGTGCTCATCATCACGATCCCGTTTCGCCGCTTCATTGAGCCGGAGAACACCCGCACGTAACTGATGACCCCGCGAAACCCGTCATATACACTGTCAAACACGCTTGCGCGCAGCAGGTCGTCTTTGGGCTGGTCCGGGTGAGGAATCCGTTCGACCACAGCTTCCAAAATATCCTCAATGCCAATTCCCATTTTCGCGCTCGCATGGATCGCCTCCTCCGCCGGGATTTGCAGGATATCTTCAAGCTGCTGATTGATTTTGGGGATGTCCGCACTCGGTAGATCAATCTTGTTGATCACCGGGATCACGGTCAGATTTTGCTGATGAGCCAGGCCCACATTTGCCATGGTCTGCGCTTCGACTCCCTGGGCCGCATCAATCAACAGCAGGGCCCCCTCACACGCTGCCAGGCTTCGGCTCACTTCGTAGGAGAAATCCACGTGGCCGGGCGTATCCAGGAGGTTCAATTTGTAGGTTTTCCCGTTTTTCGACGGGTAATGCATGGTGACCGGGTGGGATTTGATCGTGATCCCACGTTCCCGCTCCAAATCCATCGAGTCGAGGAGCTGATCCTGAGCCTGACGCTGGGTGATGGTTTGTGTCTGCTCCAGCAACCGATCAGAAAGCGTCGTCTTCCCATGGTCAATATGGGCGATGATCGAGAAATTGCGGGTGAGTTCGATGGACATGAATGTTCGTGCGGGGCGGAAAGTAGGAGCATTTTGCGATTTCGCAAGATTCGCTACGCGCTGACAATCTCGCACGAGCTGGCATGAGTGTCCATACGCGCTGAAACCAAGGGATTTTGAGAATTCAGCGAGGTGAAACGAAAGTTAGAACTTGTTCCCACGGTTTGAACGATCAACGGTTTTACCAATGAAAAAATCCCCGGTTTCTGTTTTCGTCCTGCTTAGCCTCGCGCTGACGCTTCTGTCCACTAGCCTTTTTGCTGAATTGTCATTGCCGCACTTTTTCAGCGATCAAATGGTGCTGCAGCGGGATGGGCACGCCGCCATTTGGGGAAACGCGGATCCAAATGCGGAAGTGAAGGTCACGTTCAAAGAAAAGAACGCAGTGACAAAGGCCGATGGCTCGGGCCAATGGCACCTGAAAATCGAAACCGGCGCTGCAGATGCCACCGGAGCGCCCTTGAACGTCACTTCCGGTGATGAATCCGTCACCATTGCAGATGTCCTTGTCGGTGAGGTTTGGTTCGCTTCCGGGCAATCCAACATGGTTTTTACGATGAACCGCGTGCCGGAATACGCTGAAGTCATTGCCGAGTCGAACCACCCGGGGTTGCGGATGTTCAACGCGCCAATGGTCACCGCCGTCGATCCACAGAACGATATCGAAGGCGAATGGACGTCCGCTTCGCCGGAAACCGTTCCGGGCTACTCAGCGGTCGCGTTCTTCTTCGCCCGTAAGCTGCATTTCGAACTGGGGATTCCAGTTGGTGTCATCAAATCGGCCTGGGGCGGCAAACCGGTCGAAACGTTCACCAGCCGCGAAGCACTCAACACCTTGCCGGGAACCAAGGCGTTGGTTGATACCGCCCTTGAGCGCGATGGCGCTTACGATCCTGATCGGGCTGCTACCGCTCATGAGAAACAGCTCGCATTGTGGGAAGAAGCGATCGCAACATGGCGCACCCTTGCGCCAGAAGAGCGCCAGGCCAAGCGTCCACCGCGCAAACCCGCGCTACAAAAACGGGCACTCGACACGGAGGGCCAACCCGGCGTGCTCTTTAACTCGATGATTCATCCCTTCATCGGCTACACCATGCGCGGAGCGATCTGGTATCAGGGCGAAGGAAATGCCAAGCCTGGTGCCGTGCCCTACGACCAGACTCTCCCGCTCCTGCACAAAGTAGAAGGAAAAATCGTCGTTCCAGCGCGTTCTCCAGTCATTGATCA
>JBCDHN010000597.1:0-3130 GCA_038749915.1 Verrucomicrobiota bacterium
ACCTCCCTCCTCAACCACCGCAACAAACGAACGAAGGCTGAGCAAATCCGTTTCCAACTTGAATTCAGATCTATTCGTTTCGCTCATTGATTCAATTTCACCAACTCGTTTCGCTTATTCATGAGGACAGATACACTCCTGACCAAAGCGAAGCAACTTCGTGATTCAGAAAGCAATTTCCACACAACCACTCACCTCAATCTTCCGATGAAATACCAAGGTTATACCACATTCAAAGCAGACCAGAACGAAGGCGTGCTGACCATTACCTTTGATTTTCCACCAGTGAATGTTCAGGGCCAGGAGATGCTGGCTGATCTCAACAGCCTGGCGATGCGACTCGAACGCGACCGGCAAACCAAGGTGGTCGTTTTCCAGTCCGCACATCCCGAAATCTGGGTCTGCCATTACGATACGGAACTCCTCAAAGACATGTCGACCGAAGCGGTTTCCCGCGATGAGGCGCAACTTCTCGATCTTCAATCCGTGTGCGAACGCATCAGCAAAGTGCCTCAAGCCACCATCGCCAAACTGGAAGGCTTTGCCCGCGGTGGCGGCCATGAACTGGCGCTGGCCCTCGACATGCGCTTTGCAGCACGCGGCAAGTTCAAGTTCATGCAGATGGAAGTCGGCATGGGGATCCTCCCCTGTGGGGGCGGCGCTTCCCGCATGGCACGCCAAACCGGTCTTGGCCGAGCCTTGGAAATTATCCTCAGTGCCCGCGACTTTGATGCCGATGAGGCAGAAGCCTACGGCACCATCAACAAGGCTCTCGACCCCGGAGAAATCGGTGAATATGTCGACAGGCTGGCCAAGCGCATTGCCAAGTTCCCAGCGGAATCCATCAACGCCTGCAAACAAGCCGTCTATGAATCCATCGACAAACCGATCGATGAAGCTCTCAAGGCGGAAGCCTATTGGCTCTACCAGGCGACAAGCAAGACTCCAGCCGTCAAGCGATTCGCGATTGCCGATGAGAAGGGCATGGAGCACGACTTGGAAAACCAGCGAAACTGGAACGAACTGGTCATGCAAGTTCAGGAAATCAGTTAGTCCACTCTCACTCTAATATCAGACACAAAAGAACAATTCTATGAAAGCAATGCTCATTCAGACCTATGGCGAGGACGCGATCTTCGAAGCTGAGGAAGTTGAGAAACCTGAGGTCAGAACCGGCCATGTCCTGGTCAGGATTTCGGCATCCAGCGTGAATACGGTGGATACCATGATACGCAAGATGGGGAAGGAACTGCCCCTGTCCCCCGACACCCCAGCACTTCTCGGGATGGATTTTGCCGGCACGGTTGAAGCCGTTGGCGACGGCGTCTCAGACTTTTCCATCGGCGACGAAGTGTATGGCTGCGCAGGAGGGTTGGCCGATCTGCCGGGCACCCTGGCCGAATACATCGTCGCTGACCATCAGCTGATGGCGAGGAAACCCGCGAACCTGTCCATGCGAGAAGCCGCCGCCTTACCCTTGGTGGGAATCACCGCCTACGAAGGCCTGACCCGCGCTGGAATTGCCCCAGGGCAAAAAGTGCTGGTCCATGGCGGCTCAGGCGGAGTCGGTCACATCGCTCTCCAGCTGGCCAACCATTTTGGGGCCCAGGTTTACTCCACCGGGGGCGGGGAAAAACAACTGGCGCTGATTGAAGGATTGGGCGCCACCGGCATCAATTACAAAGCCGAAACGGTCGAGCAGTACGTTGCCAAGCATACCAATGATGCAGGTTTTGACGTGGTATTCGATTCTGTTGGCGGCGCGAACATGACCAATTCCTTTGCTGCGGCGGCCCTCAACGGGCAAATCGCCTCCACAGTGGCGCTTTGTGAGTTGGACCTCTCCGTGGCCCACTTTAAGGGATTGTCGCTACACGTGGTCTTTATGTTGATCCCCATGCTGCACGATTCGAAACGAGAAGTGCACGGGAAGATCCTCCAAGACCTGGCACGCATCGCTGAAGCTGGTGCTCTCAAGCCGATTCTCGACGATCAGCGTTTCTCTCTCGCAGAAGCCGGCCAAGCCCATGCGCGACTCGAGAGTGGACAGGCGATGGGCAAAGTCGTGATCGAAAACTGAGATCGCAAAGCGCAACGCTCTCCGCGTTCGAGAATTGAGGACACTGAGGAAGCCGCATGGCGCCCTTGATTTCCAATTTCTATGGGGTTCAGTCAAAGCTCTGACTGAGTTCAACGCCCGCACTCGAACGATTTCATGAAACGACGCTCCCCTTGCCTCATTGTCTCTTTCCTTTCCCTTTTTCTAATCCCTCTCGCGACCTTTGCCCAAACGAGGGCGGACCGTGTTCAATCCACGGTTGAAGCGAATCCGAAAGCCAACTGGTGGCAGGTCATGGATACCGGCCCGTTCATTACGGATACGTTTCGGATGTATGGCGCGCAGGGACCGGTCGGCGTCCTTAAAGGTGTCGCCATCAAGGTCGGGCCTGACGAAGATCACACCTTGGTTTTCGATACGGAAACCATGCGGATGGTCGCAGGGTTTGAGGGCAAAGTCTCCATGGGCGGAACGCCGTGGGACGGTAAGCATGGAGGAAATTCGGCCTTTCCCACGGATCATTCGAAGTACTATTTCACAACAGAATGGGGCCCGGGATGGGCCATCGCCGGGGATTGGACCGATCCACGGGAAAAAGACAATGATCTGCCCAACGGACCGTTGCCCGATGAGCATTCCGAATACCTCGGGATTTATCGCCACGAAGGAGGGAGCGTTTTAAGCTACCAAATTGCCGGAACACAGATCCTTGAGCAACCGGGATTGATCGATGGACAACTGGTTCGCTTTTTCTACCTCAGGGAAGCAACTTCAAAGCCCCTCCAGATTCTGGTTTCCGATCCGCCCGCCGTTCCGGAAAAAGGTCCCAAGACGCCTCCGATCTTTGCCCGGCTCAATAATGCGCCGGAGGGTGTCAAACTCGAGACTCTCGAGTCCGGCCGAAAAGTCGTCACCATCCCCGAGGGATCCCCGCCTTCCAACTTTCAACTTTTCTACTCGCGGAACGAGTTGGCCCCACCCCTCAAAATTGAAATGGCTGATCCTGACCTGCTCACCCAGGGCGGTCCGGCTCTCTTTCCGGAAACGGTCGACGTTAACGGCCGGATGAGC
>JBCDHN010000598.1:0-3128 GCA_038749915.1 Verrucomicrobiota bacterium
GAGAAACTTCCAGGGTGGTATTCGCGTCCAATGGTACGCTATTCACCTCTCCCTTTGTCTTTCGGAGGACTCGTAGATTGATACCCAGACCAAATTCAAGTTGGAGATGGCTTTGCTTGGTCCTGGCTTTTTCCACGTATGGATCGCCGCCACTGGTGAAGGAAACAAAGAGCCGATTCTCGGAAACGTTCTTCTTGGCATTAAAGTAAAAAATCAGGTCCTTGTAATCCAGAACCAGTTCGCCGAGCAGAATACGCTGCCCCTCGAAGAGCCTGATGAATTCGCCTGTCCGAATCTGGCGTCCCCGCATGATGACCGGCTCTTCTCCGATGTTTTTAACCAGGATAAGTTCCTGATATCGAAAGACCACCACGCGGTTTTGGGACTGGAGGGTGGGCAAAACCACATCAGCCGGCTTGTCATGGGCAATATGGAGCGTTTCCAGAGGCTGAACTTGAGACTCGCTTTCTGCGGGAACTGGCGCGGAGGACGGCGAATCCAGCTCGCTCGTATTTAATTGGTAAACAATGTCGATCGCCTCCGAAGCGATGCCCAGGTTGGTCATGAACAAATAGAACGCGATCAGGTGATCCTTCTGAAGGTCTGCCCGAGAAATAAGCGCGTAGAGCTGCACCCCAAGCATCACTTTGTCCTCGGTCGCCAGACTCCCGGACAATTCCTTGGCCATTTCATTCAGATCATGCGCCTCCTGGAGCGCGCCACGATAGAGTTCTCGCAGTTCCGAATAGACCGTTTCAGGAAAGTCATAGCGAAGAAAGCCCAGCGCCTGGTCAATTTCTCGCTCCTCAATTTCCCCGTCTACGGTTGTAAAACCCGCAAAGACCTGAATGAGAATCGGCAGATTGGTGTGGTGAGTTCGCTGCCGTTGCTTTCTCAGCCAGCGCCGCTGCCATCGCCTCCAATGAGGTTCGCGACCACTCGCTGAAAGTCGATGTCTGGGCTTCTTTCCAGTTGCCGTGATTGAAGTGGCGGCCTTGCCGCTACGGTCGTGCATGGGTGAGGATCGCAATTCCGGTAATTAGACGGGAAAAGAAGACTCTCACAATCTCAAACTTTCACGAAGCCCTCTCGGCCCCAAATTGAGCACGAGTCGAGAGTTGAGAATTCTGTCATTCCGTTCATGATTCTGCACCCCTATGGCAGCAACCACCCGTTTCATCCTTCAGTCTTCGAGAATCTGGTTACTTCTTCTCGGATGCGCCATCGCCGCTTTTTTCTCGCCATTTCCCGGCCTGACCGACGCCCAGGAGAAAGAAGCACCACAGCCCAAACCAGCTGATTCCCAGCCCAAGCAGGAGCAAAAAGTTGAGCTCCTTGCCCCATTGGAATTTGGCGAGCCAGTGATTGCTTTGCGAAAGCCAAAGCTTCAGTGCGACTTTCCGACCGCGGTCGAGGGTTTGAACGGTGATCTCTGGGTGGCCTACGTTGAACATGACGGCAATCAGGATTACCTCCGTTTGGCAAAGAAATCAGAAGGAGAAGCCGAATTTGGGGATGTGATGACGCTGGCTGGTCTCGGCATTTTTCATCAACCATCGATCACGATCAACGATTCCGGAGAAGTCTGGACTTTTTGGGGTGAAACGAGTGATGACAATCTGGTTCACCTCCACGCTCGTTCGAACAAGAGCAAGGAGGTCATTCTTGCTGAAAATCCGGGAGGCAGCGACACTTTTGCCCACTCCGGAATCGATTCGAAAGGGCGTATCTGGGTGACTTGGCAATCGTTCCGCACCGGACAAGCCGATATTTTTGCCAGGTATCTCGATTTCGGCGGCTGGTCGCAAGAGATCGCCGTCGCCGACTCTTCTGCCGGAGAATGGGAACCCCGAATCGCCTTTGACTCCGAAGGCAATGCCTGGATCAGCTACGACTCGTCGAGCGGAAATGAATTTAATGTCAACCTCGCCAAGGTCACTCCTGGCAAAGAAGTTCAAACGTGGCCAATTGCGCATACCTCCAGATATGAAGCTCGCTCGGATCTGGTGGCTGCCCCCAACGGCACTGGATTCTGGATCACTGCGGAAAGAGGTAAAGTTCGGTGGGGACTTGACTCACGAGGTCATACCAATTCCGTAGGGATCAATGCTCTGAAAGAGGTCCTTTTTGGCTACTTCGACATCGAGACCAAAACCTTCGTGGAACATCCACTCGGAACCGCCGACGACGCCGGAGATCCTGTCAATTTGCCGACAGTTGGCCTCGACTCAGAAGGCCGCCCCTGGGTTGCCTACCGTTACTTCAAAAAAAATCTCTGGAGGATTGCGGCAACGCGTTTTGACCCAGAGGCCAAAACCTGGACCGCGCCGCGAAGAATTCCCGATAGTGAATTTGGCCAGGATCGTCGCAGCCAGTTCATCGCCCTGAACAATGGAAATGCGGGATTTTGCTGGTCGTCTGATCTGAGGACAAACAAATCACCTCGTACTTCCGGGGTCTACTTTGCTACTTTAGGTCCAAACGCGGCACTTCCCAATGCCACTCCGTCGCGCCCCCAAAAGACCTCGCAAGATCCCCCATTTGCCTCTTCCCAATCAACCCCGGAAAGGGAGGCTAACGATCGCCACACTTGGTCCATTGGAGGCAGAACCTATGGCCTCTACTGGGGAGACGTTCACCGCCACACCGATGTATCCAATTGCCGAACGGGCTATGATGGCTGCATCAATGAGCATTTCCGGTATGCTTACGATATCGGGAAGCTGGACTTTCTGGGCACGAGTGATCACACCGACATCGGAAAGTTCTATCATCCCTATGAGTGGTGGCACAACCAACGCATGCACGATGTGTTTCATGCGCCGCACGGCTCGGTGGAAGGTTTCAACACCCTTTATGTCTACGAGCGCGAGCAACGGTGGCCCTGGGGGCATCGCAATATCGTGTTTGCCGATCGTGGAGCCCCAATCGTCTACATCAAACGGGCTACCTATCGCAATTCTCCCTGGCAGGAGCAGTTTCCAGTTGAGCCCGGAGTTGGAGAAATCAGCCCTACCGAGCTTTGGAACATTCTGCAGGACTACGGCAAACCCGCCACCGCCATCAGCCACACCGGCGCCACAGGGATGGGGACGGACTGGGGACGATACGAAGATCCGATCGATCTC
>JBCDHN010000599.1:0-3125 GCA_038749915.1 Verrucomicrobiota bacterium
CTCGCCTCCAATTCGGCCCATTCCAAGAATCGCAAGTGTCTTTCCGTTCAACTCGACCCCTTGATACTTTTTGCGGGATTCGTCAAACTTCCCAGCAGCCACTCCAGCGTGTCCATGTGGAATGTGGCGGGAAAGGCTCATCATTAGGGCAAAAGCATGTTCGGCGGTTGAAATGGTATTGCCCGTAGGGGTGTTCATCACGATGACACCATTCTTAGAGGCGGTGGGGATATGGATGTTGTCGATCCCGACTCCTGCACGACCAACCGCTTTGAGTTTTTTAGCGGCATCCAAGACTCGAGGAGTGATCTTGGCTTTGCTGCGTACCACGATTCCAGAATAGTCGCCAGCGATCTCCACCAGTTCGTCCTCGCTGAGGCCAATTTTGACATCCACTTCGAGCTGTGGATCTGCCTTGAGAATATCGATTCCCTTTTCTGAGATTGAGTCTGCGACAAGAATTTTAAACGTGTCCATGAGCCCGCTAAAAGGACGTTAGATCCCAAGTTTCGCAAGGGAATTTGCGAGGCTTCCTGTGTCAGCAAAAACCCTCTGTTTTCAGGTCGGCTACTTCATCAAATAGCCGATCAGATCGCGAACATCGTTGATCTCCAATCCGTTGAATAGCCCTTCCGGCATTAGCGATACTGGAGAGGTGGATTGCTGTTTGATGTCCTCGCGATTGATCACAACATCTCCGGCCGGAGTGGTGAGAGTAAGGGTGTAGTCGGTGGTCTTTGCCAGGTTTCCAGTCAGCAACTGGCCATCATTCTTGGTAACGAGAGTCACGTGAAAGTCGCGGGGGAGCGTTGCGCTGGGATCGATGATGTTTTCAAGAAGGTAATACAGGTCACTGCGATTTGCTCCGTTGAGGTCCGGACCAATGTTGCCTCCCTCCCCAAACAAGGTGTGACAAGCGGCGCAACGTTGGCTGTAGAGGGTTTTTCCGTGAGGAAGGTCTGCTTTGGCCAGAATATCGCTCGTGAGTTGGTTCTGATAGCGTTTGATCTCCGCTCTTTTGGTGGCGTCCGAAGCTTTGAGTTCTCCCCAGACCCGAGTCACCCGTTTTGTGAGCGCGGAGTCTTTCATGGCTTGAATTTGCCGAGCTTGGAACGCAGTCAGCGCAGATCTCGGAACGCGACCCGTTTCCATGGCATCGAGAAGCTGGGCGGCACTTCGCTTCGTTGCGACCAGCGTTGTAATGGCGGCCGTTTTCTCCGTGGCATCGAGGATTGGCCAGGCCTTGATGATTTTGCTGGGGGCGCTCGCATTCGGAACTTGAGCCAAGCCACGCAGGGCGGTCTTGCGAAGCTTGGGCGACTCAAGCGAATCGGCAAGGAGATCACCAACCTTTGGAGCACGAGCGGTGAACAAGAGCTCCAAAGCCTTGGCATCTCCACTTTTCACCCGCTGAACCAATTCCTGGTTGGTTTCAGTGGGGGCAAGCAACAACCCGAGCTCGATCGCCAGCTCGGGGCTTTCGGACTTGGTCAGGTAATCCCTGACTGCTGGCCAGGCTTCCAGCTTTGGCAACTCGCGCTGACCACCGAGCCCGGCCACCATTCCCTCAGCCAATTCGAGGGCATCGCCTTCGTCGCTCTGCATGCGATCGAGAAGCGCTGCCAGGACCGGCTTGGAAGGCTGGGTCTCGCAGGCAAGCTGAGCAGTGAAGTGATGAAGTTTCGGGAAGTTACAGGAATCGAGCCAGGCAAGATGTTCCAACGGAGCCACCGCCAGCGCGTCCTTGACCCCAAACCACACCATCAAAGGCAGGTAGCGATCATCGGCATCATCGGAACGGGAGGCGAGGGCCTGCGCCAGTTCCCATCGATCGGCGAACGGGATCTTCTGCAAGGCCGATGCCAGATATAGCCTGACGAGGCTGGATTCTTCGGACTTTGCTGCCGATACCAGTAAACTCCGCAAATTCGGACTGGGCGCCCCATGATCGACCGCAAGTCGAATTCCCCACTTGCGAAGGTGCTCGTCATTGTCTTGAAACAACGTCCGGATCATCGATTCGGAAACGGCATCGAGAGCCTGAAGGGTGGTTAGCGCGCGAATTCGGATCTGGGTCGAACGCGTGGAGATTGCCATTTGATGAAGCTCCTGGATCGCACGGTCGATCTTTCGGTATCGCAGAAACTTGCGTTCTTGGAGAAGCCTCCGGGCTTTTCGGGTAAACCATTCGTTTTCGTGGAGATGCAGCTGGACCAGCATCTCGTCTGCGCCCTGTAACATGGCGAGCGATTCTCGGGAGAGCGCGGGCTTTCCATAGGTCATCTTGAAGATGCGACCGCTGCTTCGGTGCACCCCATCATTGTCGTGACACTCGCCCAGATCAGTCCAGTCGCTGACGAACACGCCGCCATCCGGTCCGTACAACAAGGAAACTCCGCGAAACCATGGTTGGTTGGCAAAAAAGAGATCCGGCGCCCGTTTTCCGACATAGGCTGAGCCTCTGCGCTCGAGAAGGTTCTGGTTGATACGGCGGCCGTGGGTGTTGCACATGAAGATCCGCCCGCGGTATTCGTCAGGCCAGTTGTTGCCGAGATAAATCATGCCGCCACAATGAGAATGGCCGCCGCCGAGGTCACCGTGGACACCCAACCCATCCCGCGTTTTCGTCCAGTCGGCGGTTGTTCCAGCGTGATGCAGATGATCGGCCGTGATCGGCATGCGTTCGTAATCGAACTTCACATTCGCGTCCGGCCGATTCCCCATTCTTGGAAACAATGCGCCCGGGACCGCATGCCAGAGGTGGCCGTTCACATTGTTGGTGAAGAACAATTCGCCATTCGCATCCCAGTCCATCCCCCAGGGATTCGTTGTTCCGCGACAAACGATTTCAAACGTTTTCCGGACCGGATGATACCGCCAGATGGAACAGTCAAAGGCGATTCTTTCGGAATCAGATGCACCGGGTTTCCCGACCAGGGAAGGGCGGGTAATTCCGTGCCGACCATAGAGCCAGCCATCGACTCCCCAGGTTAGACCGTTGAAGAAATTGTGCTTGGCCTGCGTTGTCCAACCATCGAGAACGACTTCTGGCTCCCCGTCCGGGATATCATCTCCATCCCGGTCAGGAATAAACAGCAGATTCGGGGCACTGCATACCCAGACAC
>JBCDHN010000600.1:0-3121 GCA_038749915.1 Verrucomicrobiota bacterium
AGGTCGGGACGCGACCATTCATTGTCGTTCCGATCCTCGAAATAGAGTTTCACGTCCGATCGGGACGGCCAGCTGAAAAAGATCGGAGCTCCCTGAAACCTCAGGTCGTGGGCCAGCTGAGCCGTCCGCCGCGCCGCGTCCTTGAAGGAGACGTTGTAGCCGTGTATGAACACAAACGCCTTCTTTTTGGGGCCACTGGCAACTTCTTCCTTGAGCAAACTCGAGAAGCCGTTTCTTGAAGCAGGCTCCACCTGCATCAGCACAACATGCTTCTTCGGATCCTCGGAAAACTCCAGTCTTGTCCAGCTGGGAGCTTCCAAATGCCCCGTTTGATGACGATCCGGAATGCTGACCAGGCAGTAACCGGTCTGTAATCCACCCCGCTTCGAACCAAAGAAATCGTTCGGTTTCAACTCGCCGCTACGACGCCGATTGGTGCCGTAGAGGACGCGTTTCACGAGATATCCATCTGGTGATGCTCCGTCTGAGGAACGCCCGCCAGGTTCTTCGGGTGGCGCGGCGGCCTCGGGCAGATCTCCGGCCATTTCTGCGTCACTTGGACGTGGGCGTGGACGCGGAAGCAAAGGTCCCCCCCTTTCTCCTCCAAAATCTTCGTCTGCCTCTTCTTCGCTGAGGATTCCCCCCAATCCTACCCCTTTATTCATCTGTGGAGACGCGGGAGCATTGCCCTGAGTCGGCGAATGCTGAGCGCAGCCAACCAGAACATTCATGACCAAGGCAACCATCAAGAAATAACGCATATCCCGTCCTTTCATGAGCAAATTGCTAGTCGTTCCGTCTTGCCTAGACAAGCGAAATTCCCTGCCTCATCCGGTCAATGCGGAAAAGACGACTTTGTGAAAAATTTCACAAATTGCCGTTGCGGCCCAATTCGCGTCAAGGCAAGCTCTCCTATGGCGAATACCGTCCAGGAAATCGAAGCTCCCGATCCCGCAACCAAAGCGAATCAGCAGATCGAGGAATACCAGCAAGCCACCAAGGACATGATGGGCGAAAAGCTCGTCCTGAACATGGGTCCGAGCCATCCTGCGACTCACGGTGTATTGCGCCTCGTTCTGGAGCTGGACGGAGAATTGATTTCGAAGGCGATACCTGATGTCGGTTTCCTTCATCGGGGAGACGAAAAGATTGCCGAGAACATGCACTACAACCAGTTTGTCCCCTACACGGACCGACTGGACTACCTGGCTCCGCTCGCCAACAACGTGGCCTACGCCATGGCCGTGGAAAAGCTGATGGGCTGGGAACTGCCTCCCCGTGGTCAGGCAGTTCGCGTGCTGTGCTGCGAACTCGCCCGCATTTCAGCTCATCTTCTTGGGGTCGGCGTTTTTGGAATGGACGTCGGCGCCATGACGATTTTCCTCTACACGTTCACCGAGCGGGAAAAGATCTACAACCTTTGCGAACAGCTCACCGGCGCCCGCTTTACCACCAGCTACACGCGAGTTGGCGGGCAAGTCCGCGATCTGCCGGAAGGATTTGCCGAGAATGTCCGGAAGTTCCTCGATGAACTGCCTCCGGTGATTGACGAGGTGGACAAGTTGCTGACCCGCAATAAAATCTTTGTCGATCGAACCAAGGACATCGGTTTCATCAGCAAAGAAGACGCAATCGATTACGGACTGACCGGACCAAATTTACGGGCTTCGGGCGTGGATCATGACCTTCGCAAAGCGCATCCCTATCTCGGCTACGAAAACTACGATTTCGACATTCCTCTCGGTTCGGTGGGAGACAGCTACGACCGCTACCTCGTCCGGATGGAAGAAATGCGCCAGAGTATCCGGATAATCCATCAGGTGTTGGACACCCTTCCTGACGGCCCCATCAACATTGTTGATCCCAAGGGGACGCTTCCGCAGAAAGAGATGGTGCTGATGAGTATGGAAGAGTTGATTCACCACTTCATCGTCGCCACCCAGGGGATCGATGCTCCCGTCGGTGAAGTTTATTTCGGAGCGGAAAACCCGAAGGGTGAGCTTGGATTTTACATCAACAGCAATGGAGGCGGTGTGCCTCATCGCCTGAAGATCCGTAGCCCCAGTTTCATCAACCTCAGCATCCTTCCCAAGATCCTGCCCGGTCACATGATGAGCGACGTCGCCGCCATTCTCGGCAGTCTCGACTTCGTGATGGGCGAGTGCGATCGTTAGGGGAAACGATACCTCCCTTGCGACAAGAAAACCTAGGGAGAAGGCAAATAGAAGACACTCCAATGTGTAAAACCACGGGTTGAACCACCGGCTCAATCTGGTTATCATGCCGTATGCCGCATGTTCTGTCCACCTTGCCAATCATCGACGATCAGCACGAGTTGAATCGACGGCGTTGGCGTGAACTGGAGCAGGATTCTTTCCTCGCCTCGTTGGATCATCGGATAGAAACCGATCGCTTTGGGAAAATTGTCATGATGCCGCCTCCCGGATTTCAGCACAGCAAACGCCAGTCGAAAGCGCTTCATGTTCTTCACGAACTCATGGCAGGCAAAGTAGGGCAAGCGTTGACCGAATGCCCAGTCTCAACTTCAAACGGTGTCAAAGGAATAGATGTGGTCTGGATTTCAAACGAGCGGGCTGATGCCGCGGAGGCGGATAACATATTGCTACAGGCTCCCGAAATTTGTATCGAAGTCTCCTCTCCATCGAACACGCGGCAGGAACTGGAAGAGAAAAAGCGACTCTACTTTGAGGCCAATGCTGAGGAGGTTTGGATTGCCGGGCCTGACAGAACCATGGCGTTCTTTCTTCATAACGCCCCCGGCAACGAAGTAACGCAGTCTGATCTTTGCCCTGGATTTCCACCGAAATTGTGATGCAAATGACAGAAGTGGGGGCTCTGGGGGAGATATCCTTCCATCTTCATCTGAAGAAAAAAACGCCCGCGGTTTCCCACGGGCGTTTTGGTAATTTTTCGGGGTGAGAAACTCGCCGACTAAACGTTGAGTTCCCAGCCCTTGCGGTAGTCGCGCTTGACCAGTTTCTTGGTCTCTGGCTTCCCTTTAAACTCCATTTTTCCGGCATCCCACTCCAGCTTGGTGTTCGGAACGCGCTGAGCAACGCAACCGAGCAGAACGGCTTCCGTGAAGGGACCTGAATAATCG
>JBCDHN010000601.1:0-3116 GCA_038749915.1 Verrucomicrobiota bacterium
CCCTGTCCCTCGAACGCCTGGATCGCGGGCGCGTCTCCCAAGGCGTGGCAACTGGCGCAGGCGTAGCCGGTGAATCCGGCAATCGTTTTGCCGACATCAGCCAGCGGAGGATCAGGCGCGATCAATTTGTCTCCGGTGGTGACTCCAGCGCGATGGGCAAGACCGCGGGCCAAAGGTTCTGAGCGACTGACAAATGCCGGCATCCGCGCTTTTTGGTAGGGGCGGATTTTGAGTACCTCGCCATGAAGGAGACCTGCCAGCCAGTCATCGCGGAGTTTTTCTCCGGCTAAAGTAATGTCAGGAAGCGCGTTCTTTCCGGAGTGGCACTCGGCACAATTCAGGCGTTCTAGAGTGCGGTTGGCATACTCATGGGGAACGAATCGGTTCAGAGATTTCAGACCGTGACCGCTGTCCACATTTTTAAATGCGAGCAACGCCTGTTTGTCTTCGAGGCCGAGGCCGAGCTCCGGTGCGTTTCCTTCTTCCTCGGACAAACAGCCGTGGACCAGCCATTCTTCGTTCCACATTTCGGAAAGAGGTTTCGTGGCAAACTCGTATTGGTGTTGCGTGTCGGTTCCACTGCCATGACAGACCAGACAGCGCTTGGAAACCATTTCCTTACCTCGTGCAACATCGCCCTCGGAACCTTGGGGAAGGGCCGGTTGTTGCGTGCGAATATGGGCAGCAATATCGGCGGCTTCCTGATCACTGAAATGAAGATTTGGAAAAACGGTGTCTGCATGGTGCTGTTCGGGACTCTGCAAAAACGCAACCAGACCAGCTTCCGTAAACTTTGCTTCTGAAGAGAGAAGCTCCACCCAAGCCTCATAATGCAGCGTTGTGGCCAAGGCTTTGCCGCTTTCGGCATTCCCGGGGGGGAGAATCTTCTCTTGTTCTGAGGATTGGGTCGAGCTTTCGAGGTAGGCCGCGATGTCGGCAGCGGAGTCCGGGGCCACGCTAGGGCAGTGATCTTCAGGCTTGCGAACCCATTGCTCAATCCAATCGCGATTCAGCCGGGATCCGATGTTGCGAAAATCGGGGAGCGTTTCGAGAAGCTCGGGCATCGCTTTGTTTTGGCTCACCAGATTTGGGGAGGCATCGTGACAACGGATGCAGCCGACGGCGGCGAATAGGTTGCGACCGTTACGGGTTTTGTCCTTGGCCTCGAGCAGGGCGTTCGGCAGATAGCGAAAGGCGTTCGGATGCACCGCTTCCCAGACAAATTCCTCACCGCTCCACAGCAGTTGCAGCCTTCCCACGCCATCTTCCTGGCGCTGGAAATTGCAGAACAGGGTGTGAGGGCCGGCCTCCAATTCGATTGGTGCGGCAGATTCAATCGGGAGATCCCCCTCGAGCACGGTTTTTCCGTCGATCTTCAGGCTTGCCCATCCCGTTCCATCGAGGCGGAACTTTCGTTGGTCCCGGGCATCAACAACGAGGCTGCCTTCAAAGACCATTTCCCGCCCTCGTCTTGGATCGATGAACGGGGTTGCCGCCTGACCGGGATCAAGCATGATTGCCAGTCGATCAACGACCACGGCATCGTCGGTCGAGCCGTGTGCCATGCTAAGGATGAGACCAGGTTCACCGATGGGTTCCGTGTTGATCTCAGGCAGGTTTGAGAGATCGAGACCATGATTTTCAAACGGAGAACGCAGGTTGTGGACCGTATTCCAGATCGTTTCGCGAAACGGTTCCTGATCTGCAGCGGAAAGATCCATCTTGATCTCCATTTGCATGGCGGGTGTCATTTCCGGGATGTAGAGGAAGACGGTCTTGTTGTCTTCCAGCAGAGAAGCGGCTCTGACCACAACGGTATCGATCTGATTCTGTGAACCTTTTGACGGCTCTTCCAACGCTTCAGCACGGGCTGCGGCGTCCCAATTGTCGATCGAGAATCTTCCGGAACCGTACTGAGGACCCCAGATGTAATCCCATTTGCTCACAGAAAAGCGGCGCGGGTCGGAGGCAATTTCGCGATCCAGCGGTGCGCTGAACGTTACCAGCAATCCATTCTTGTGAGCTTTGAGCGACTGCGGGACTGGCTTTTCGATTCCGGTAAATCGCACCCGCTGAAGCCCGGTTCCGCCATTGGTTTGCCAACCACGAAATCCGATCAGAAACAGATTTCCGGTCGAGGGATGGAACCGGCCACGCATAACGGCTGTAGTCAGCTCAATTGGTAATCGATACAGCCCGCCCTGAACCTGTCCGCCAACCTCATCGATCAACGTGCGGTAAACCGAACTCTTCCCGTAGGATAGATGAATCATCCCGCCGGCGTGACTCTTCCAATCGCTGTCTTCCGGAACCCAGAACTGGCTGCCGCTTGAGTTATCAACGTAGTAAGGCAGCCAGCAGAGTGGTCGGTCGTAGTCGGTGGGAGAGTCCGGCAGGGTTCGGATGAATTTCTTGTCCTCCCATTCGGCGGGGACGACGCCATGGAAACTGATGTCGTCTCCGGCCACGCCACGTTTGCTCCAGGTGATTTTGCATCTGGGCACATAGCTTCCTTCATTTTCTCCCGTGGTAAGTTGACCTTCAGGGCCAAGGCCGAGTCCTCCGGGAGCCCGCAGGCCCCAGGCAACACGTTCCAGGTTTTTCCCATCGGAATTCACCTTCAGGATGGTGCCGCTGTGTTCCGTCCAAGGGGCAAATCCTCGTCCCCCGCCGAGAACCGGCTGGCCCTTGCTGAAGTAGAAATTTCCCTCGGCGTCGGTCTGCAAATCAAAGGCAAATTCGTGAAAGCCTTCAGTGATGTTAACGTCGTTGTTGAACGATTCGTAGAAGTCGGCCTCTCCGTCGTCATTGAGGTCATGAAGCCGGGTGATCTGATCGCGACCGTGGGTGTAGATGGTGCCATCGACAATTTTCAAACCGAGCGTCTGGAAGAGTCCGCTCGCGAAGCGTTTCCAGGTGATCTTTCCAAGGCTCCCATCGATTCCGCTCGCGATCCAGACGTCGCCATTCCAGGTGGAGGCGGCGAGTCGCTTTCCGTCAGGAAAAAAGTCGAAGGCTCCAAACCGGATTTCAGATTTCCAGGGATTGTCAGTTGGCAGAGGAATGGAATCGATCGCATAAGACGCTTCCTGCTCTTCGCTCATCCGGCCGTTAAC
>JBCDHN010000602.1:0-3115 GCA_038749915.1 Verrucomicrobiota bacterium
TAAAAAGCACTTGCATGCCCACTATCTCCAATTAGTTAATAATACCTTATTTTCTAGATTGCACGATAGTTTCAGTGACAAAGAATCTCGTAAAGACACAGCAAAAAGCCACCGGCCCGATTGGTTCAAGGCTCTTGAGTCTCGACGAATCGGAACACAAACATCCGTGCGACATTCTCCAACTCTCTGTTGCCTCCCTCAATGGCCTCAAGCGCGGTGGAATCTCCAACCTCGGTGAAATCATCGAAGCCTGGCACTCGGGTGAGATCCACAAACGCAAACGATTCGGTGGCAAAGTTCCAATCGAAGTGCCGGACCGGCTCGAAACACTGCAACGCCATATCGATCCACCGTCCCGCAAAGTGTCCTGGACGCGTTTTGCCCACGATCCGTCGATCGGAGGTATCCTGAAACTATACATCACGGGTCCAGAGTTCGATCGCCTCAGACCAGAGGATCTCCGGCGAGATATTGGAGCCCTTCACCTTTCCCGGGCTCATTTGCTCCTTCGAAAATTCGAAGTGTACACCATCGAGCATTTCATCCGCTTTTTTGAGCACGGCCCGCCTGAAAACCTTCCCGGTATCGGAAAATCCAAACTGCAGGAAATCGAAGAATCCGCGCAACGACTATCGCTCGCGATCAAGCCGGACGGATTTGTGGATTGGATTCAGTTTGCCAATGATTTGGGCTACGAAATTCTCCCCAAGAAAAAAGAGATGTCTTCCGACAAGGCATTGGTGCAATGCTTGCCAGGCGTGGCGCTACGGGTGGGAGCCTTGACTTGCGAGGACCGAGGCGTCGAAATCGCGAAGGATCGCCTCCTTTCATCCCGAGAAGAGCGCCCGACGTTGGAGGAAATCAGTCAGCGCTATGGAATCACCCGGGAACGCGTTCGCCAGCTTGAGGATGTCATTCTCACCGGGCTGAGGGACGGGCTGTTCCGCTCCAGTTACGAACAGATGCCATTTCGGTTTCGAGAGGAGTTGGAAGCGACATTTCAACGAACTCGAGACCATTTTGCAGCATTCGGCACCCACATTTGGAAACTCCCGGATTGGCTGAACGAACTCAGTCAATTCTGGAAAGTTCCCGAGCGTTTTGTGAACCAATACGCGACGCTGTTCACCGAGCTTTTCGAATTCGAGTCGGTCATCTCCTCCAATCCCCGGCTTCCTCCCACGCTATTTCCTCCCAACCTCGCAATTGCCGCCCGCGATCGACAGCATCGACGGATGAAAGCCGTGGAAAAAGCGCTGAAACAGGCAACTAAACCGCTTTCACCAGAGGAAATTTTGGAAGCTGCCAATCGGCAGTTGGATGCCGAAATCGCGATTCAGACCGACCAGTTTCATGAAGTGGTTCAGTTTTCTCCGCATCTTGACTTCACCTCGGATGGACGGTTCGAATTTCGATTTTCCAGCCTTTCGGTTGCCCGTCAGGCTGCCCGCATTCTCAAAGAGGCCAACCAGCCGCTTCATTTAAGCGCCCTCCGCGAAAAAATACTCGAGCTTCACCCGGAGTCTCCCATCGCTGCGATGAAAGCTCAGAATCTCGGGAAACGCCTCGCCTATCTGAATGAGCTGACCGCAGTCGGGCGAACCGGCTTTTGGGCGCACCAGAGCTGGAAGTCTCAAAAGCAGCCGACGTTGACTGAACTGGCTCAAGCAGCCCTTCAGGAATCGGGCGAACCGCTGCGGTCAATCGAACTTCTTCAGGGTCTCCCGCCATGGAAGCGATACTCCATCAAAACGGTTCGTCAGGAACTCAAAAAGGAACCAGCTCGATTTGCTTCGCACAACGGCGATTCGTGGAGTTTGTCCGAATGGAACGAAGGAGCGCCTGATCTCTCATCAGTGGAACTGACCGCTTTCCTACAGGAAACCTTCGCCAACGCCAATCATCCTGAGGGACTTGCTTTCAAGACGCTCCAAAATGCTCTTATCGGGGCAACCGGTCTCTCCATTCGAAACGCCAAAAAAGCGCTTCGCTTTCACCCTGCGTTGGATCTTCGCCTCACCGATGACAGCTGGATGACGCACTTCAATCAGCTGGCCGACGAAAACCTTACCCCGCCCAGACAGCGTGGGCGTTGGCCGAGTTGCACGAAAGATGTCCACGAATGGCTTCACCAGCAGTTCGATGAAGCCGGAACTGATGTGCTTCCATTGATTGACCTGGCTCAGGGAATCGAAGCGGAACTGGATCTCGCGCTGGCAACGGGTTACTCCGTCATCCGGAAGTCCGCAGAATTTGAAACTGAAGGAGGGAAGCGATTTCGCATGTGCCGACGCGTGGTGAGTCCCGATCGCGGTAAAATTCCAACCAAGGTGTCCGTGCGAACAACGACGCAAGAATCCGACACCACGTTGGCCCACTAGCTGCTAATTGCGAATCGAGCTAGGCGTTGACGGCATTCGGCGGATGGTTCAGGCTAACAAAAACCACAACCGCTGATGAAAACCCCGCCCTCTCTTTCCCGTCGTCGCCTGCTTCAGGCAGCCCCTGCGCTGCTCGCCACTCCGCTTTGGGGAGCGGAAGAATCGACGAGTTTTCCGCTCAAGGGTGTCCTTTTCAAGACCCTGAAGATTGGGATGACTTCCAAAGCAGGGAAGACCCTGACCGAGCGATTCAAAGCCGCAAAAGAAGCAGGCTTCGGAGCGATTGAACTCAATTGCCCGGGCAGTGATGTGGAAGAGGTTAAAAAGGCGATCGACGAGTCGGGATTGCCAGTCGATGGCTCCGTTTGTGCAGCCCACTGGCAGGTTCGCCATACCGATCCAGATCCGGCGATTCGGGCCAAGGCGCTGGAGAATCTCAAAGGAGCGCTGCGCGAGACCAAAGCGGTCGGGGGAGACACCGTGCTGTTGGTTGTCGGACATGGAAAAGATGGTCCGGCCGAGGAGATCGATGCCCGCTCCATCGAGAACATTTCCAAGGCGATTCCACTGGCTGAAGAGCTCGGCGTTCCGATCGCCGTCGAAAACGTTTGGAACCAGATGCACTACGACCACGGTGGCCCGGCCGACCAGAGCGCAGACCGTCTCGCCAGCTACATTGACGCCTTTGATTCTCCGATGGTGGGGATGCAGTTCGACATCGGCAACCACTGGAA
>JBCDHN010000603.1:0-3114 GCA_038749915.1 Verrucomicrobiota bacterium
CCCGAAAAATACCTCGATCCCTATATCGGTGAATTTGAAGGCAAGAAAATGCCGACTCACTTCTACGGCATGATCGCCAATCTCGACGAAAACCTCGGCCGTCTCGAAGCCTTTCTTGACGAGAAGGGACTCAAGGACAACACCATCGTCATCTATTTGGCCGACAACGGCACTCAGAGCACGCTGGCCAAGGAAATCTACAACGCCGGCATGCGGGAGAAGAAGACCAGCGTCTACGAAGGCGGTCACCGGGTGCCGCTTTTTATCCGCTGGCCTAACGGAAAATTTCAGCATGGCAAAGATATCGCCGAGATGGTCCAGGTGCAGGATTTGCTCCCTACCTTGATCGAACTTTGCGAGCTCAAATCCATCGAGTCACCCTTGCCTTTTGACGGCACGAGCCTCGCGGGGCTGTTGACCGGCGAGGTCACTGATTTGCCTGACCGGAAACTCGTCGTGCAGTACCGTTCCTCCGGTGCGCCCTGGGATCCTGCGGTCGTCATGTGGAACGAATGGCGTCTCCTCCGTTCCAAGAAGGGAAGAAACCCGCAACCGCCCAACGCGTCATTCGAACTCTACAATATTGCTAACGACCCGGGCCAGCAAAACAACGTGATCGAGCAAAGCCCGGAAGTCGCCGAAGCGATGAAAGCGCACTATGATTCCTGGTATGAGAAGGCCAAGCCACTCTTCGACAGGCCGCGCTGGATTACGATCGGGAGCGAGAGCGCCAACGCAGTAATTCTCTACTCTCAGGATTGGGTTGGTGACTATTGTGATAATCCGGGAGGGCTACGTCGAGCGACGGCCCAAGGCTATTGGAACGTCATCGTTGATCGCGGAGGCACCTATGAAATTGGACTTCGCCGCTGGCCAAAGGAGTCTGGCAAAACCTTGACTGAGGGCTGGAATGGTCCGCAAGCCAAGGATTCAACTGCGCGACCAATCACCGCAGGCAACTTGCAGATTGGGGATGCCAACTACACGCTCGATACCGCGACCGAGGCGCAAGAAGTTAGGTTTCTCATCCGTCTCGACGCTGGAAAAACCCAACTTCGGACACACTTTCTTGATGCGGAGGACAGAGCGCTTTCCGGTGCCTTTTACACCTACGTGGAACGGCTCGAAGCAACCGACAAAGAGCTCACGCCAATGTCTGAACGTCGCGCGACAGGAAATGCGCCCGCTCCTGTCACTGCGAAGAGAAAAGGCGGCAACGCTGGAGGTTCGGAAGCTGCCATACCGATCAAGTTGAAGCCAGGAGACCTCTTGATTGCGGATTTCGAAGGGGGGGACTATAGCGATTGGGAGGCCGAAGGTAAGGCATTCGGCTCCGGTCCAACCAAGGAACTGAGGGTTGCAATGAACGAAGGCAAACAGCTGGTTGATAGCTTCATCATCGGTGGAGGAGATCAGGCAACCGGCAAGCTCACCTCACCTGGATTCAAGATCGAGCGCGACCGAATCAACTTCATGATCGGAGGTGGCAATCACCGCGATCAAACCTGCGTCAATCTGGTGGTGGACGAGAAAAAAATTCGAACTGCCACGGGTTCGGCGACCAAGGATGGAAGCGGCAAAAAAGTGATGCATTGGGTCTCCTGGAATGTTGCCAAGTTCAAGGGGCAAGAAGCCCGGATCGAGATCCTCGATCTTGCTTCGGGAGGATGGGGACACATCGTGGTCGATCAGATCTTTCAGTCCAACCAACCCACCAAGTAACCCGATCACTAAGCCATCATACCACGAGTATTAAAGAGTCAACGAGATACTCTCTTCCTCCAAATGTGCTAGACTGCAGCCGTGGACGATCTTTTCTTGGCAAGAGATTTTGCCTGGACCATCCGGATGCGACGCGATGCTCCAGAGTCTTTTTTTGATCGACAGGACACCAGCGGCTCTCTTTTCCAGCGTCGCCATCATTGGCTGGATACCGCTCCGGAACTTTGCCTGGCCAGTTCCAAAGCTGGAGAACCAATGGTTGCGGAGGCTTGGGAACAGGCGTTGCAATGGGGACAAATTGACGACCAATCTCAACGCGATCTCAAGGGCTTGGGAAGGCAATGGGAAGTCGATTTCATCCTCCTCGACTCCGCGACCTTCAGTTTGGCGGGCGGTTGCGTTTGCTTCCCTTCTTCCTGGAACTTGCAGGAATCCACTGGCAAAACATTGGCTGAGGTTCATGGGGTGGTTCCCCATCTCACTGAGCAAATCGGCGCGAAGATTGACCGCTTTCTCCAACGCCTCGCCCCTGGACAGTCCTTTCTTCGGGAAAATTGGGGACTGACCCGGACCCACCATCTGAACCATCACCCGGCCCTGAACCGACCGCGCCTCGACGCAACGGTATCCGCCTCTGAAGTGTTTCTGCGCATTGAGCACCAGGCTTTCATCCGCCTCCCAAGCGGCGTCTTGATGGGACTACGAATCGAGCCGGTTCGATTGGATCGACTCATGAACCAAGCACCGGAAACCGCACAACGATTGCACCGTCAACTCTCCACCATGCCTCAAGACGTGGCCACCTACAAAAGCCTGAGCCCTGAAGCAAGGGCACGAATCGTCACGCTACTCGCTTGACCTCTTTTCCAGGTCCGGCGCAGAGGGCTTTTCACGTTCTGACAACATCTTGTCATTGCAGCGCTACCCTCAATTCGACAAATTCAAAGCCCTCTGCTCCTTTTCACCATGCCCCAGCACTTACCCCCTTTGAAACGCCAGGCCAACCGAAGACGTTTTCTCACATCAAGCTTGTCGCTTTCTGCAGGAATCGGTCTTGGAGTTCCCAGACTCTTGTCTCAAACAGGGGTCCCTACGACCCAAAACGAGCCAGACGGCTACTTCACTCTCGGGCAACGGAAAGGTCATTGGTTCCTGATCACGCCAGACGGCAAGCCCTTTTTCACCATTGGGTTGAACCACATCGACCCGGCCAGCCTGCGTTACCCGGAGAATCTTGACATCTGGAAAGACAAATACGGAGGCAGCACCATCAATTGGATCGAAGAATCCGTTGCGCCCAATCTTCAATCGTGGGGTTTCAATACCGTGGGATGGGTCCAGGAAGTGACCGTTCTGAAGTGGCAGCATTCTCGCCCCTTTACCATCGACGAG
>JBCDHN010000604.1:0-3110 GCA_038749915.1 Verrucomicrobiota bacterium
CCGACCTCAAGAAGAGCGACCGGAAGTTTTTGAGCCGCTTTTTCAGCGAGGAAGGGCTCGATGCGATTGCGGCCTACCAGCCTTAGCCAATCTTCGTTCTTGGATTTTTCCGTTCCTCGTTATCGTGGGCGAGTTCGTTGTTGCAACGAACCATCTTGAATGTCTCTCGATACCCTTCAGCTCAGTTCGCTCAAAAGTATCCTCATCGTGAAGCCCAGCTCGCTGGGGGACATCGTACACACCCTTCCGGTTCTGGCAATCTTGCGGCAACATGCTCCCAAGGCACGGATTGAGTGGGTTGCGAACACGGTTTGGGCACCGCTTTTACGCAATCACCCGCTGCTCGATGGCTTGGTGGAGTTTCCGCGTGACCAATTCCGCGGCTTGGCCGGAATGGTAGCGATGGCGAAGTGGGCACATGGTCAGGGAGATCGGAAACCGGAACTTGCCTTGGACGTTCAGGGCTTGCTTCGTAGTGCAATGATAGGACGGGGCAGCAAACCGGGGATCCTTGTTGGCTATTCCGATGCCCGGGAAGGGGCCAATCTCCTTCATGATGCGGTCGTTGATGTTTCCGCAAAACGATCTCCTCATGCCGTGGAACGCTACCTGACCTTTTTTACGCAACTTGGGATCGAGATTCCTGCCCAGATTGAATTTCCACTTCCCGAAGGCGACTTGCCCGAGTATTTCCCGAATCTGCCAAATCGTTTCATTCTGCTTCACCCGTTTTCTCGAGGGAGAGGGAAGTCACTCACCGCAAAACAGGTCGAGATGCTCGCTGATCGCTGGCAGGACGCACCAGTCATTCTGGCGGGCAAAGCAGATGTCCCACCTCTGGCTTTGCCGGAATCCTGGATCAATGTGCTGAACAAAACCACGCTGGCGGAATTGATCTGGCTTCTGCGGCGGGCTTCATGGGTCGTTAGTGTCGACAGCGGTCCGATGCATTTGGCCGCAGCCGCAAATCCGAATCTCGTTTCGATACATACCTGGAGCGACCCGCTCAAAGTCGGGCCTTATCTTGATCAGGCTTACGTCTGGAAGTCAGGCCAAATTACAACTATGGGCGACTACCGTGCTACGCATGAGCCAGGGGAAACGGAAGAAACCGAGTTCCCGGACTCTGGAATCGAAGGCCTTTCAGAGTTCGTTTTGGAGCAATGCTAAGATGATGAGAATCTGAATGGTGATCTTGTCAGGATCCTAACATGCGTCTAGGTTGCGCATAAGATGGAGGAATTATCTCAGTCTGATTCGTTTGCAGTCGATCCCGCAACCCTCGAACTCATCCTGGTCATTGGGGTGGTTTTGATCGTGGTCTTGTTGATTGTCTCACTTGCTGCACTCTGGCGACTGAGCGGAGCGAGGGCTAAGGCCGCAGGCGAGGAAGCTGAGCGCGATCGTGAAGCGGAGATGCGGGTGGCTGACCTGGTCCGGGCTCAGGCGGAAATGCAGGGGCGCATGGGAACTCTGGCCGAGGTGTTCAACACGAGGCTCGATGGGATGAGCTCGCAGTTGGGCCAGTCCATTACCCAACAAACCCAATCGACTCATGAGAATTTGGCGAAATTGCAGGAGCGCTTGGCAGTGATCGACACGGCGCAATCAAATATTGAGTCGTTGGCAACGGAAGTGGTTGAGCTGCAGAACATTCTCTCGAATAAGCAGAGTCGAGGCGCATTCGGTGAAGGCAGGATGGAGGCCATCGTTTCAGATGCGTTGCCCCATGGGACGTTCGAATTTCAAGCAACGCTTTCCAATGGTAGTCGGCCCGACTGTATCGTAAAAATGCCCAACGGGGCCGCCGTTCTTGTGATCGATGCCAAGTTCCCTCTCGAAAGTTGGAATGCGATTCGAGCGGCTCACAAAAGCGGGGATTCTGAAATCGCATTACGGAAAGCTGCCCAAAAATTTCGTCGGGACGTCGAGTTTCACCTCAAGACGATCTCTGAAAAGTACCTCATTTCCGGCGAAACTCAGGACACCGCGCTCATGTTTGTTCCCTCGGAGTCAATCTTTGCCGAGATTCATGAGAATTTCGATGACTTGGTGCAAAAGTCTCACAAGGCGAGAGTGGTTATTGTGTCACCCTCGCTCTTGATGCTCTCAATCCAGGTGATCCAATCCGTGCTTCGCGATACGAGGATGCGTGAACAGGCCAACGTGATCCAAACAGAAGTTATTCGCCTTCTTGAAGACGTGACTCGATTGGGGGAACGAGTTGAAAAACTGCAGACTCATTTTGGTCAGACAAACAAGGATTTGGAAGAGATCGTGACTTCCGCAGAAAAGATTGGCAAGCGGGGGCGGAGGATTGAAGAACTCGATTTTGGAACCAGTTAGATCGGTGAGCCAATGGTGCGGGAATGGCGGCGAGGGAACTGCGCTATCGCCTGGTTGATAATGACGTAAATCCAGTATGGAGGATTGACCATCCAGATCGCGACCGAGATCTGAAACAACGGAAATCGCAAAGACATAAAGAACTCAATCATCGCATGCATCCCAATGATCCCGAGCCCGATAACCAGCGACCAACGGCGACTCAACAATGCGAAAAAAGCAAGGAGTTCGATCAAGAGACCCGGAGCAAAAATCGCCCGGGCAGCGAATGGATGTTTGACGAGCCAGTTTGCACGCTCGAGCGAATCCTGATCGAGCGGTTCTTCCAACCTCGAATAGTGGGACTGGTACTCTGCCTTGACAATCTGACTCGCAATATAGGGGGTGTTCCAAACCCACTTCCCATCGGAGTTTTTGACCTTGCTGATCCCGGAGGTTAAATAGCAGACGACAATGGCGACAAGCGCATAGTAGGCAATCCGGGAGCCGGTTTGTTCAGTGCATCGCCAAAGGATTTGCTTTTTCTCCTTCAGGGAAATGATCAAAGCAGAAACCGCGACGACGGCTTGAGCTAGAAGAATGAGGGAGATCATCTGGTTGGCATGACCAATTCCGCCTTGGGAATTGGCGAGTGAGCCAAAAGCAATATGCAGAATGGCTAGATATGGCAATGCGATCCAAAGCACCAAGCCGAATACGTACAACACCGCACAAAGGACAGCAATCCCGTGCAATACCGCGTAGATCTGATCATTTGCCAGAAA
>JBCDHN010000605.1:0-3106 GCA_038749915.1 Verrucomicrobiota bacterium
CTTGGGTCAGTCGATCACCCAGAGCAAAGACTTCGGCCCGCGAAGAGTGGGCATCTGGAACGCGTTTTTCCTTCCGCCAAAAACAGATCCCAAATCGGTGGTCCGAGATCGGCTGAAGCCGTTTTTGACGCGAGCGTTTCGCCGACCAATTGACGACGACCTTCTGGATCGCTACGTCGCCTTCGTTCATCATCAACTCGACAACGGCGTTGGCTTTACCGATGCCATGAAGTCGGTAGCGGCTGCCGCGATTTCCTCTCCCAAATTCCTTTATCTCTACGACAAATCCGCTGAATCCCCATCGGCTGAGTCGATTGATGATTTTGAGTTGGCGACACGGCTCTCCTTCTTTCTCTGGGGCAGCGTTCCGGACGCGGAACTCCTCGAGCTCGCGGCCAACAGCGCATTGAGCCAGCCGGAATTTCTGGACGCGCAGATTGAGCGAATGTTGATCGACCCAAAGATCAAGCGCTTCTGCGACAGCTTCCCTGCACAATGGCTTCAACTGGAGCGGATCGTTTCATCCGTGCCCGATCCTCATAAATTCCCGGATTTCTACTACAGCAAGTATCGCCGGAGCATGCACATGATGATGGAGCCGCTGCTTCTGTTTGAGACTGTTTTGATCGAGAATCAGCCCATCACCCAATTGATCGATTCAGACTTTACTTACCGCTCTGGACTCCTCGAAAAAGCTTATGGAGAGCTGCGGACCGAAATCGATCCCGCAAAATTGGAAGGTAGCGGGGTGAATGCGGGGGGCGTGACCCAGCTTCGATTTGATCGCGTTCCTGTCACGGACCGACGCAACGGAGGTCTCATCACCAACGCCGCGGTCATGACGATGACGTCCGGCCCCGAGCGTTCCCAACCGATCACCCGAGGCGCCTGGATCGCGACCGTCATCTTCAATAATCCGCCTGAGCCTCCTCCAGCCGACGTGCCGGCACTGGGTGAAAAACCGGCGGAAGGCGAGGAACATCTGACGCTTCGGGAGCGCCTCTCCATGCATCGCGAGCGCTCGGATTGCAAAGGATGCCACGAACAGATCGATCCTCTGGGATTTGCGCTCGAGAATTACAATGCAATTGGCAAATGGCGCGAAATCTATGAGAACGATCGAAAGGTCGACATGGAGGGAACCCTGTTTCGCAAACACCATTTCGCCACCGTGACCGAATTCAAGGACGCGATTCTGGCGGAAAAGGATCGGTTTGCCCGCGGACTGGCTGGGCATCTGCTTTCCTTTGGTCTCGCCCGAGAACTCGGAGCCGCAGATCAGATCGCTCTCGACTCGATCGCGGAAGCGACTGCCGCTGATGGCTACAGGTTCCAAACTTTGCTCAAGCAGATCATCCTCAGCGAACCCTTTCAAACGAAGACCAATCCGAAATCCAAGGCAACTGTAGTCTCGAACTAAAATGAGCTCCCTTTCACGACGAAATTTTCTACGCGGCCTTGGCGGGTCAACGCTCGCACTTCCTTGGCTTGAGGGAATTGGACTGGCCAGAACGGCGCATCCGTTCGCACAGCGCATGGCCCATTTTTACGTTCCCATTGGCGTGGTGCGCCGTGGCTTCTTCCCCGGCGAACAGGAAGATATCATTCCGAAAGGCAATCTCGGTCAGGTGATGAAGTCGCTCGGGAAGCAAGATCCCAACTTCTTCACCAAGCCCCTGGATGAGCTGACACCCACGATGGAGCCGCTCGCGGATTTTAAAGAGCAAATCACGCTCATCACAGGCATGGATCGAACCTTTCAACAGGGCACCGATGTTCATGCCCAGTGCGCCTCCTGCTACTTGAGCAGTGCCGAGCCCTACACCATCGAAGGCACCGCCTGGCCACTCGACCGCACCCTCGATCACCTCGTCGCGGATCAGGTCGGAAACACCACACCGTTCCGCACGCTCGAGTTCAGCTGCAACAGCCACCAGGATAATAAGGAATCCATCTACTTCGATAACATCTCCTGGTACGGCACGGGTCATCTTGCACCTTCCATTCGTGATCCTCGCAAGATGTATCATCGTCTCTTTTCCACCAAAGAGATCGATAGCTATCGTGACATCACGGATTTGGTGTTGGAAGACGCCAACGCCTTGAAGCGTGACCTTGGTTACGCGGATACTCAGAAATTTGGCGAATACTTCGATTCAATCCGAACCATTGAAACCCAAATGGATCGGCTTGAGAAAATGAAAGCCGAACTGGCTCAGGTGAGTTTCGACGAGCCTCCGGAAGCTTATTTGCCGCGCGGTGAATATATCAGGCTGATGGGTGACCTGATGGTTGTCGCCCTGCAAACCGGGCTTACCAATGTCGCCACCTTTATGGTTGGCCCGGAACGTTGGGACACCCCTTACATGTTTGAGGGTCTCTTTGACAAGCCGCGAAGCCATCATCAGATGTCCCATAATCAGACGATGATGATCGACGATCTGCTCGAAGTTGATCGTTTCCACATGGAGCAATACGTCTATCTTCTGAAGAAGATGGCCGATATCGAAGAAGCTGATGGAAGCTCACTTCTGGATAATACACTATTCACATATGGATCCGGCCTCGGTGATGGTTCGACTCATCAATATAATGATCTTCCCATCATTGTTGCAGGCGGAGGGAATCAAGTCCGGTCCGGGCAACACATCAATATGCCTGAGGGAACCCCACTCGCCAATCTCTGGCTGACCCAGGCTCACATGATGGGAGTCGGTATGGCGCGCTTTGCCGATAGCACGGGGGAAATCTCCGCCCTGAAAGCTTCTTAGCGGAAAAGTAACGTGGGTCTCCTGGCCCGCGCAACCGAAGCCTGTGCCTTGCGCGGGCCAGGAGACCCGCAATACTGCTGTGCCTTGCGCGGGCCGGGAGACCCGCGATACTTCCTTTCCAACACTCCGGCCGGCTGCTATGTAAATAACCTGATCTCTTTGGTAGCCTCAGAAACTGGATAAAGCTATATTCTCCAGAATCTTCATTTCCTGGATAACCAATCTATCCTCTCTTCATGAAACGTATTCTTGTTACCGGCGGAGCCGGATTTCTTGGCAGCCATCTTTGTGACCGACTCATCGAACACGGAGATGAAGTCATTTGCCTCGATAAC
>JBCDHN010000606.1:0-3104 GCA_038749915.1 Verrucomicrobiota bacterium
AAGTTTGATCCGATTTCTCAGCGCGAGTTTTTTCAGCTGGGTGCGTTCTTTAACAATACGACCCAACCCGCGATGGACGGGAACCAGAAAGACTCTCCTCCGGTGATTGTCATCCCAAATGCGGAGGATGAAAAGGAGTGGGCCAAGCTTCAGGAAGTGAGGGCTGAAGCCGGGCGTTCCATGGTGGTCGACGAGGAACTGGTGAAAGATTGGTGGCAAAAATCGGAAGGGGCCGTTGATCGCCCAATTGACTCTGCCAATCTCAGTCTGTGGCTTCCGCTTCACGAAAAGGAGTCTGAGTTGCCAAAAGGGGGATCATGGGCGGAAAACCACCCGGCCGGGAAACGGGGAATCCGGTTTGAGAATGGAGCAGATCTCCAGGCTGAGTTGGTGGGCCAATCGCAAACCGAGGCACCGCTTTCGATTAGTTTTTGGCTGAGAACGCCAGATCGCCTCGTCGGAACAACCCTCTTTGACCAGACAACGAAGGCAGAAAACGGCAAGCTTCTCGGCTGGAGGATCACAACGAATACCCAGGGGGCCTTGACCTTTCAGCTGCACGACGGTTTCGGAAAGTCGATCAAGGGGTTGCTTCCGGGCGAGGAAGCTCTCGCTCCCAAAGAATGGTCGCATGTTTGTGTTCGTTACTCGGGAGGATTGGCCAACTCAGCGGTCTCGATTCTGGTCAACGGCGTGCCCCGCAACTTGCGCAATTCAACGCAGCAGACCATTCAGCCGGCACAACTCAGCAACTCCGCTCTCAAAGTCGCGCCAAGCCTGCCAACCGGAGGAATGAGCGATGTCCGCATCTATCGTCGGTGGCTCAATGATAAAGAGGTCATGCTCCTGGCTCACGAGTTTGAACTTCGGGACTTGCTCGATCGGCGGATCGCATGGAGCAACTTGGACGAAGGAGAGCGCAAACTCGCCACGGCCTATCATAACCAGGTGATCAATACCGAATTTAGGGCGGCTGCGCGGCGATTTGCGAAATCCCAGACGCGTCGCGATTTCGTTTATGCGCGATCCGTGACCAGCCTGGTTTCCGAAGAGCGTTCGGAAAGCAAGCCGCGTGCCTGGATCCTCAATCGAGGAGAATATGATCAACGGGGCGAAGAAGTCGGCCCGGGAGTTCCCGATGTGCTTCCCCAAATGGGAGATGAATGGCCGCAAAATCGTCTCGGATTGGCAAAGTGGTTGGTTCAGCCTGACCATCCACTCACGGCCCGGGTCACGGTTAATCGTCTCTGGCAGTCGATTTTTGGTACCGGGCTCGTCGAAACGGCAGAAGATTTCGGAGCCACAGGGACACCCCCAACGCATCCCGAATTGTTGGATTGGCTGGCGGCGGAGTTTATGGCATCGGGCTGGGATGTCCATCACCTCATTAAGCTGATGGCGACGTCGGCAACGTATCGGCAAAGTTCCAGAGTGACCCCCGAGAAGCTGGCTTCCGACCCTGCAAACCGCTTTTTTTCGAGGGGACCGAGGGTGAGGCTCGATGCAGAAGTGCTGCGAGATCAGGCCCTTGCGGTCAGCGGCCTGTTGGTTCCCACGGTGGGTGGACCGAGTGTGAAGCCGTATCAGCCTTCCGGGGTTTGGAAGCCGGTCGCTTTTGCCGGAAGCAACACTCGTGAGTACAAACAGGATGCGGGCGATGCGCTGTATCGTCGAAGCCTCTATACTTTTTGGAAAAAGACTTCACCACCGACCTCGATGGCAGCGTTTGATGCCCCGACTCGGGAAAGCTGCATCGTCCGGCGAGAGCGGACCAATACGCCGATGCAGGCGCTGGTGCTGATGAATGATCCTCAATTCGTCGAGGCAGCGCGTCATCTGGCGGTAAAAGCGATGAAAGTGGTCGATGACGATTTTTACCGGGCCGCCTGGATGATGCGCACGGTTTTTACCCGTCCCGCCGATGCTCGGGATCTGGATGCGTTGAAGGCAGCGGCGGCTCAGTTTCGTGCTTACTTCAAATCCGCACCGGAAGAAGCACAGGCACTCGTATCCATTGGTGAGAGCGAAGTGACGGACGAGTTTGAAATCGCCGAAATCGCTACTTGGACAATAATTGCGAATATCGTCATGAACCGAGACGACTTTATATCCAAATGAAGGCTTCTGACCCCATCGATCAGTGGATCCAACAGGAAACCCGGCGTCAATTCTTCGGGAAGACCGCCCAGGGGTTGGGACTGGCCGCCTTGGGAAGTCTCATGGCCGAGTCAAAAGCCGCCGCTCCTCCGCTCCATCACCCGGCCCGGGCGAAGAAGATCATCTATCTGTTCATGGCCGGGGCGCCGTCGCAACTCGATACCTTCGATTACAAGCCGAAGATGAAGGCGATGTTCGATGAGGACCTCCCGGAGTCGGTTCGCCAGGGACAACGGCTGACGACGATGACGGCAGCGCAGTCCCGGTTTCCCATCGCCCCTTCCAAATTCGAGTTTGCCCAGCATGGAAACTGTGAGCGTTGGGTCAGCGAGCTTTTGCCGAAAACGGCATCGATGGTGGACGACCTCGCCTTCATCAACACGGTTTGGACGGAGGCCATCAACCATGACCCGGCGATCACCTACATCCAGACCGGGGCGCAGATTCCGGGAAAACCGAGTATGGGAGCCTGGATCAGCTATGGTCTCGGATCGATGAATCGCAATTTGCCGGAGTTTGTGGTTTTGAACTGCGAACCTCGGGGGCAGGCCTTGTATTCGCGACTTTGGGGCAGTGGTTTTCTTCCTTCCAAGCATGCCGGGGTCGCTTTTCGGGCCCAGGGTGATCCGGTTCTTTATCTTTCCAATCCCGGAATCAGCCGCAACGCTCGGCGCATGATGCTGGATCAGGTCCAGGATATGAATCGCCGAATTTATGATCGGCTCGGAGATCCGGAAACGCAGACGCGCATTGCCCAGTATGAAATGGCTTTTCGGATGCAGGCCAGTGTGCCGGACTTGATCGATCTCGATTCCGAGCCTGCGCACATTCGAGATATGTATGGCGCGGATGTGGAGAAACCCGGAACGTTTGCGCGCAACTGTCTCTTGGCGCGTCGCATGGTGGAAAAAGACGTTCGGTTTGTGCAGATCTTTCATCGAGGGTGG
>JBCDHN010000607.1:0-3104 GCA_038749915.1 Verrucomicrobiota bacterium
GCGATCAATTGCATGTGGGCTCCTCTCCCACGTGCAATCTACTGTGTTGGTGAAAACGAGGAAATAACCCCGGGAAGAGTCTCAATAAGGAGGAGTTCGTAACCTGTGGCGGGGTTCGATTGAAGGACGTCAATTTGAAAACCATGGAGAGCAAGATCCAAGCGGGACTCTTTTTCGCCGGCGAAGTTCTGGATATCGATGGGGTGACCGGCGGCTTCAATTTTCAGGCTGCCTGGACCACAGCGGTCCTCGCTGGTCGAGCCATCGCTGAGGGGATCTCCGTCGATTAGCGGTTCAGGTTCTTGCGGTTGGCGTCAACTAATGCGAGGCAGGTTCATCTTGAGCGAAAATCTTCCATCTTCTCCGAAAACGTTATGGCCGAAAACCGCCGATTGGGTGGTTCAGAATCGCAAATATCTCACCATTGCGATCACCTTTTTGCTGCTGATGACGTTGACTCTGGCCTACTGGCTCAATGTTCGAGGCAAGGAGGGCGTTGAGACCATTGTCATCAGCAGTGGCTCCAAAGGCGCAGGCTACGAGCGTATCGCTCAGGTCTTGGCTACTCATATTGCGGAGCAACTACCGGAATCGATCGTTCAGGTTCTGCCAAGTGACGGCTCGATCGAGAATTTGGAGCGCATTGCCGGGGGGCAAGCCCAGTTGGGTTTGGTCCAGAACGATATTGAGGGCCAGGCAGAAATTCGAGTTCTCAGCCCGCTTCATGAGGAGGTTCTGCATCTCTTTGTGACCAAGAACAGTCAAATTCAGAAGCTTCCGGATCTGAAAGGAAAGCGCGTTGCGGTCGGGCCGGAAAGAGGAGGGACAGCCAAATTGATGACCAGCTTGTTCGAGCTCTATGGGTTGATCGGAGAGGTTGAATTGGTTTACGAGCCGATTGATCAGGCCATGGTCGAGCTCTCGGAGGGAACATTGCATGTTTGCGCGATGGTCACGGCCTTGGGGACGCCGATTTGCCGCGACTATCTGTCTTCCGGGAAACTTCGCCTCATGGGAATCAGTGAACCGGGCCTGGAAGGAAGCGTCGTCGATGGTTTTCGTCTGCACTACCCCTTTGTGCACCCAGCCACCATCCCGCGGGGCAGCTATGCCAACGAAACCGCCGAAATGCTGGAGCCACTTGAGCCGCTCGGAACGATCGGCGTTCGCTCAGTGTTGGTCTGTCGGGCGGATTTACCGGATGAAGCAACGCGGAAAATCACCGAAGCGGTGATTCAGGCTCGGCCCAAACTGATTGAAATGGGATTTCCCGAAATGGCCGACTCGCGCGCTAGCTTCGGAACTTCCTATCGCTACCCATTTCACCCCACGGTAATGCGCTATCTGCGCCGCGATCCCACATTCCTCGAGCAATACGCAGAGTCGATGGGCTTCGTGCTTTCGGTCATGCTCGCGTTGGGCGGAGTCATCGCCAGCTTTCGCCAATGGATGAATCAGGTGAAAAAGGACCGGATTGATGAGTTTTATCTCGAGCTCGACGAAATTCAGGACCGGCTGGTGCAAAAGCGTTCCACCCAGGCCGAATTGGAAGAGATTTTGAGCCAGCTTCTCGCCAGTCGGCATCGGGCGGTTGGCGCCTTGGTCCGGGAGAATGTGATCGCCAACGAAAGCTTCCTGATTTTTCAATCGCTTCTCACGGAATCGATCCGGGAAGTGGAGCGCCAAATGAGCTGTATCGGAGAAAACGTCGAAAAGCAGTGATAGAGTTGCTCAGCAGTCGCCGTGATTTGGGCATAGAAATTCCTCCGAAATGAAATCGATTACCAAAACCGACGAATTCACCCGACGCCGCTTCATGGAAGGCACTGCAAAGACCTTCCTCGGGGTTGGTGCGATGGGCCTGACCACCCGCGGGTTCGCTGCAAAAGGCCCCGGCCTTGAACTCGCCCCTCGCGTTGGCGCGGCCAAGCACATCATCTACCTCTACATGGGCGGTGGAATGACTCACTTGGATACGTTCGACACCAAGCCCGGCCACGAGAACCAGGGCCAGACCAAGACCATCAATACCAATGTGGATGGCGTTCGCATCTCCGAATACCTTCCCGCTCTGGCGAATCATGCCGACAAGCTGGCGATTGTAAACTCACTGACTTCCACGGCAGGCGCTCATGCTCAGGGCAATTATCTGATGCACACCAGCTACGAAGAGCGCGCCACCATCCGCCACCCCGGTCTCGGTGCTTGGTTGCTGAAGTTTCAGGGCCGCCTCAATCCCAATCTTCCAGGCTCCGTATTCATCGGCGGCAACAGCCGTATCAATGGCGGAGGCGGATTTTTCGAGCCTGAATACGAGCCACTGGCCATCAACGATCCCAACTCCGGATTGAAGAATTCCAAGCGCCGCGGCATGGACGAGGACACTTTTAATCACCGCCTTGAACTCGCCCGGAAATTTGACGCCGAGTTCCACCAGCAATACAACGTCAAGCAGGTTCGGGCTTACACTCAGATGTATGACGACGCTGTTCGCATCATGACCAGTCGCGACCTTGCCGCTTTCGACCTCAAGCAGGAAGACGAGAGTGTTCGTGAAGCTTATGGTGATAACTCATTTGGTCAGGGCTGTCTTCTTGCCCGCCGCTTGATCGAACACGACGTCCGCGCCGTCGAAGTCAGCTACGGCGGATGGGACATGCACAACAACGTCTTCATCAACGCACCGGACCGGTGTCAGGTTCTCGATCAGGGCATGTCTGCCCTCCTTAATGATCTCGACCGCCGCGGAAAGCTCGAAGAAACGGTCGTTGTGCTCACCACGGAATTTGGTCGGACGCCTCGCATCAACCAGAACGCTGGTCGCGACCACTACCCGAAAGCCTTCAGCTCTGTTCTCGCAGGCGGCGGCGTCAAGGGCGGTCAGAAGTATGGAAAGACCGACGAAGGCGCAGAAAACGTGATCGAGAACCCGGTCACGATCGAAGACTTCAACGCGACGATCGCTCATTCGCTTGGTCTTCCGATCGACCATGTCCTTTACAGCCCGAGTAAGCGCCCATTCACCGTTGCCCACAAGGGTAAGCCGGTTCTGGATCTGCTTGCTTAGGATTTGTAAAACCAAAACACACAAGTTTGCTTCATCA
>JBCDHN010000608.1:0-3104 GCA_038749915.1 Verrucomicrobiota bacterium
CAGACAGTCAAACAAGCCAGTCTCAGCTGATTCCGCCAAATGTTCGAAATACTGGTGCTGGAACGCAGTGATATCCTCCTTCCAGAAGGAGGCGCGATACTCGGGAACATGCCAGTGAACCGAACCCAGGATGTAGTGAAATTCGGCCTTTTGGTGGAGATCTTCCAACCAGTGTTCCATGCCTGGAAAGTAGTCGCTTTCCATCCCGAGACGAACCTCGAAACCTTCGGGAGCAGCGTCCCGGGCCTCCCCGACCAGATCAACATATTCGTAAAACTCTGATGGGGCCATTCGCACGGGAGCGGACCAGCCATCAGGCATCGGACTATGGCAGGTGAAGATGACTCCCTTCAATCCAGCCTCATATCCAACAGCCACGTATTCCGAAGGATGACCGACGGCGTGCTTACACAGTGGCGTGTGCATGTGGGAGTCGAAATAGATGCGTGACATCGGTTCTGACAAAACACTTAAATCCGCAGATTCCCACCAATTTCTGACAGCAGAATTGCGACGTTTTCCGCCCGCCAAAGGATGTTTTCAGGTAGCAGGCGGCGTCTCAAATCAGTCCGCATTGCTCAATTTTTGAGAGGACAGATGCCTGCTTTTCGAGCAAATCGGCTTTTTACAGCCGAATCCACGCTCGTTCTCCCGCTTCAGCTTTATCGCAGTAGACGATCCAGCGTTGGGAGGAAGACTTTTTGAGCGGACGAACCACCGCCTCGCAGTGGCGCCCCGCATCTCTTACTTCCTCAACTTGAACTTCGATCATCCCGCGCTCCTTCTGGGACTGCATCACCATGTTCTCGGGTCGCACCCATCTGGGCTTCTCGCCATTGAGAGCCACATGATTGGCCGGCCCAAACAGCTGCGCGCAATACGCATTCTTGGGTTTGCCATAGATCTCAGCGGGCGTTCCAATTTGCTCGATTTCACCGTCTCGAAAAATCGCGATGCGATCGCCAATCGCCAACGCATCATCCGTATCGTGCGTGACCAGAATGGCAGTCGCTTCCACCTTGTTGAGAATTCGGCGAATCTCGTCCCTCATGGAACGACGCAACGAGGGATCCAAATTGCTGAAGGGCTCGTCGAGCAGGACGACTTTAGGTTCGGGAGCAAGGGCCCGGGCAATGGCCAATCGCTGCCTCTCACCACCGGAAAGCTCATGCGGAAACCGCTCATTGAACCCCGAAAGACCAACCATCGAAAGCATGCGATCCACCGTTGCCGACTGATCGTCGTTGCTCCATCGCTTGATCCCATAACAAATATTCTGAGACACCGTTAAATGAGGAAACAACGCCCCATCTTGAAAGACCAAACCGATTCCTCGCTTCTCCGGAGGAACCCAGAGCGAATCGCTGGCGACGATTTCCTCACCAATTCGCACTTCACCCTGATCCGGTGCCTCCAGCCCGGCGGCGAGCCGCAACAGCGTCGTTTTGCCACTTCCACTCTCTCCGACCAAAGTTAGAATCAGCCCTTTTTTGACGCGCAAACTCACGTCCCGAACGGCCGGGCTCTTGCTGTTCGGGTAAGTCTTCGACACATGATGATAGGCCAGCGGCGTGCTCATCCGGTTTTGCGATCGATCAAACGGTTCAAAACCATCAGTCCTAATGCACCGGCAAGGATAATAATCAAGGACGGGACCGAACACTCCCGGAACCGCCCCTCTTTGGCGAGGCCGAATGCGGTTGTCGCCAGGGTCTCAAAGTTAGCCGGTCTCAGAATCATGGTAAGCGGAAGTTCCTTCAGGATATCTACGAACACCAGCATGGTTGCAGCAAGGAGCGTGGTCCACATCAAAGGAAGATTGACCTTCCACAGGGTCAACATAGGCGATTGTCCCAGCACCCGCGACGCTTCATCGAGCGAGCCGCAAACGCGATTCATTCCGGCACGAACCGGCTGAAACGGCACGGCCAGAAACCGAACCAGATAGGCGAAAATAATGGCGAAGTAGGTCCCGCTGAAGACTTGCCGGCCGAGACTTTGATCAATCCCTCCCAGCGCAACCATGACGCCAACGGCCACGACTGCCCCCGGCGCCGCATATCCCAAGGTGGCCAGCCGACTGGTATGCCGAAGCCAGCCGGCCTGGTGTAGCCGAGTCGAAAAGGCGAAAATTACCGCAATGGCCGTCAGCCCAAAAGCGGTGCCCAGAGACAGAAGAAGACTGTTCCCCAGCTGGAGCCAAAAGTCAGCGCGCATCACTTTCCCAAAAGTCTGGGAAGCCCAACCCATCAGTCTCCAAACCGGATAGAGGAAGCCGATCGCCAGTGGAATCAGGCAGACCACGATTGCGAGAACCGACTTTCCTCTTCCCAATTGCCGGCGGGCGAGCGGAGTCGAATTGACGGAATGCTCGGAAAAGCGCGCCCTCCCCCGTTGCTTCTGTTCGACCCAGAGCAGACCCAGAATTGCCAACATCACCAACCCCGCGATGCGATGGGCTGATGAGCGATCTCCAAGGCCAAACCACGTTCGAAATATGCCCTCGGTGAGGGTTGGGACGCCGAAGAAGTGGACCGCACCGTAGTCGTTCACCACCTCCATGATGATGAGGCTGAGTCCCGCGACGAGGGCAGGTCTGGCCAGAGGCAGAGCCACAGAGAAAAAGATGGAGAAAGGCCCCCTACCGAGGGTTTGGGCAGCTTCAATCACGCCTCTCCGCTGTTGGGAAAAAGAAGCTCGAGCACTAATGAAAAGATAGGGATAGAGAACTGAGGCGAGCAAAACGGACAACAAGCCATAGCGCACGAATTTTTCGGCCACCTGACTGGCATCAAACCCAAAATTCTGCCGCACGCTGACGATGAAGGGAATGGCTGCTTCCAATCCGGGAAAGTAGACAAATGCCGCGACATAGGTGGGAATTGCCAACGGCAATACCAACGACCACTCAAAAATTCGACGGCCGGGAAATTCGAAGGCGCTGACGAGCCAGGCAGGGGGAACAGCCATCAACACCGCCAACAATCCGACCAGCGGAACGAGCAAAAGCGTGTTCCAGATATAGCTCCACAACACGGTTGAAGCGATGTGATCCCACTTGGGACCGGCATCACTCAGACCAACGACGACGACGATCAGAGGAG
>JBCDHN010000609.1:0-3096 GCA_038749915.1 Verrucomicrobiota bacterium
ATTCTCTTGTTCCAGCGGGCGGCCCAACCGTCGCGAGAGTAGATCGGACGCTCGACACCGTTCTGCGGGATCTCGGTCCATTCGACGCCCGCTTCCTTGCACCAATCCGCCACTCGCAAGTCCCGATTATAAGTCATCCGATTTCCCGTCTCTTCGTGGCTCCACAAACACTCGAACGGGCAATCTTCATGAATCTGGCGAAGGACTTCCGGCATGGATCCCCTTCGCAAGACGAGAGCACTTCCGCGCGCGCGTAAATTTTCGTCCAACTCCCGCAGCGACTCATTGATGAAGACGAGGTGGGAGGGATCAAACTCCTCGGCCTCGATCAATTCAGGCTCATAAACATAGAGGCAAATCACTTCCCCGGCGTCCGAGGCCATCACAAGAGGCAAGTGATCGGTGATCCGAAGATCGCGTTTGAACCAGACAAGCGAGCGCATCGTAATGGCTACGGACCAAATGCCAAAAAATCTGCCAACAAAGACCTGCGTGCATTGCGAGCGACCTTTCGCGTGGCGGCGGAAGTGGGCGCGTTGCTGGGATGAGGTGAAATACTGCTCGGAACGCTGCCGGAGGTCCGCGAAATCAAAAAATGCCTCCATCCGCCCATGAGCCACGCCTTCCCTTCCACGCGTGATGAAGCACTCGCATCCATGCGGAATTGGATGCCGAAGGTGGCAAACTACGCAGCCCGCCGGAATCACGTCGAGGTCGGTCACGCTAATGTTTCACGTCTGTCTCCCTCCATAAGAAACCGCCTTCTGCTGGAACAGGAAGTGGCTGACGAAGCCCTCTCGCTCGTCGGCGAACGCGCGGAAAAATTCGTTCAGGAGGTCTATTGGCGTTCCTACTGGAAAGGCTGGCTCGAGATGCGCCCCATCATGTGGAGAAGGTACTTGGACGAGTTGGAAAAAGTTTCCGATTCCGACCGTCAACGCGCCGCTTCTGTCATGAATGGTGAAAGTGGAGTCCAGATCATGGATCACTTTGCGCGAGAGTTGGTCGAGACCGGATACATGCACAACCATGCGCGGATGTGGTTTGCCAGTTTCTGGGTTCACGTGATGCGACTCCCTTGGCAACTCGGCGCTGACTTCTTTTTTCGCCATCTTCTCGACGGTGACGCGGCGTCGAACACGCTTTCCTGGCGTTGGGTCGCGGGCTTACACACAAAAGGGAAAAACTATCTCGTTCGCCGCTCGAATATTGAAAGGTATGTCGATTCTGAGATACTCAAAGCCTGCAGCGATGGGCTGAAGCGATTGGAAGACACGAAGGCCTATCCGATCCAAGAAACAGAGGCTCCTGTAGCGCCCAATCCCGAAGCTTTCTCACCGACCAGTCTTGAAGAAGACAACGACGCAGACGGTCTCTGGATTCACGAAGAAGATCTGGTTCCGGAAACATCCGTTTTGGGCGCCAATCACTTCAAATCAGTCGTGGTCACCGCGCCTCAGGATATCTGGCGGAGTTTGGGATTTTCCGAGGGTCGCATCGCCTACCAATCCTCGTGCCTGGGCGACGCCCATCGACGCGCAAAAGATCACTGGAACCTGGAAACCAACGTTTTAGAGACCGATAGCCTGGCGGAGGATATCGCCGCATGGGCCTCGAAAGCATCCTTGACGCGAGTCATCACCATGCGGCCATTCACCGGACCGCTCGGCGACCGATTGATAAAAGTCAGCGAAACGCTGTCGACTGAAGGCATTGAGCTGATTTGCCTTTCCAGACCGGAAGACGCGGGTTTACTCCCCCATGCAACTCACGGATTTTTTCGTTTCTGGAAAGCGGTCGAAAGAGATCGACTACCCGCCCGTTTCAGTCGCTAAAAACTGGCTCCAGTGTGTCGCATCGAAGTCGCTCCATGGACTTCAGATCCCGCAACCAGTCTTCAGGCACGCCATTCGCAGCCCCGAGAAGTGAGCCGACAACAGCTCCGCGATGACAATTGTCCCCGCCACAGCGCGCGTTCGCCAGGATTCCCGCCGAAAAATCGTCAGCATACTTCCAGGCCAAACATAGCGAACCGACAAAAGAAGCGGGAAGATAACACGCGGTCGAAAAATGTTGGCCGAGGATCTTTCGGTCTTTCATCGCGGCCAAGCGATCGAGCAAATTTCTGCCAATCCACGAAGATCCGTGGTGCTCAATGGTGTCCCGAAGTGCAACGCCGTTGGCAAGATCAGCGAGCATACGCATCAGCGCCAAGGCGGCAGCATCGGTGTTCAGATGGCGATGGGTAAGAGCCACGTGCTCTCTTACGTTGTCTTCAACACTGTCCGCGTCGAGGGCATCCAACGCCGCAATCAGTGCGGGGACTTGGGCCAATCCACCGATGTGAAAGTCCTCGATTCCACAATTCCGCGGACGCTTCCCCGCAGCAAGCCGGTCAAAAAAGGCCCGGTGATATTCCTCAAGATAAGTATCCTGATGCCAGCCGGGCGTTTGCATCAGCTTGATGTATGTTTCAAGCCACTCGTCCGCATCATACCGCCCGATCCGGACGGTTGAGCGGTAGAGTTGGATCGCGAGGAGATAGTTTATGGTGTTCTCCCCTGCCTCCAGAAATTGGTGATAGTGCACTCCTGGCTGACCCCAATACTTCGCCATCCCGTGAAGGATTTCCGCCTTTTCATTGCGTGGCGAGTAGGTTGAGCGCCAGAGAATGCTATCTGGGTGAGGCGATTGCGGCGCTTCATACCCTTCAAACTCCCCATACTGAAGATCCATCGCCGTGGTGTCATAGATCCAATGCACAGGCATGGCCACTGCATCAGCCACAAGAGAACCTAAGAAAGCGTTTTGACTCCTGTCGTTCATAGAGAAACGATACGATCCGAAGGTTGTTTGGATGAGCAGTGACCGCCGATTTTCAGACGCAATGTCGCCTCGCAGCCACCATCACGAAGCACGGGCGAGAGCCTCAAACTCTGTGGACCAGTGGTAGTGACAACTGCGGCAGTAAAAACTCGCAGAATTATTCTCTCCAAAGTTCGAGATAATCGAAGCCAAAAACCGCAAGGTGGCCGACTCCTCAGGTATGGGCGGATGATCAATTCGCGATGACTGGCAGCTAGGGCAGCCCAGCAG
>JBCDHN010000610.1:0-3088 GCA_038749915.1 Verrucomicrobiota bacterium
GAAACGTTTGTGATCTGCAAAGAACGGCGCAGCGAGGAGCGATTCCCATTTCCAGCAGTGGAAGTTCAGCCCACCGTTCGCAGCAATTTTGTGCGCCGCTTCTGGCAGAAATACGTCAAGCATGAGCCTCCCATCGTTTACCGGGGCGAATACCAGACCATTGCAAACATTCTCGACCGACGGGAAGCGGATCTCATGCACGTGTATTTCGGGCATACCGGCGTTCATCTGCTGCCCTTCATGAGGCGATGGCCAAAGCCCGCCATCGTTTCCTTTCACGGCATGGACGTCCAAACTCGTGAGGGACAACCCGGCTACATCGATCGATTGAAGGATCTCCTCTCGGAAATTCCCCTGGTCCTTGCTCGAAGCGAGTCGCTCAAAGCGCGCTTGGTCGATCTGGGGTGCGATCCAGCCACGGTCCGGATCAATCGCACCGGAATTCCGATGGAACGATTCCCATTTCAAAAGCGACCGGAGCCGGAAAACGGCGCGTGGCACCTTGTTCAAGCATGTCGGCTGATCGAAAAGAAGGGGCTCGATCTTACGCTTAAAGCCTTCCATGCCTTTCGAGCGGAGTTTCCCAATGCCAGACTGACAATTGCCGGGGAGGGACCTCTTCAGGAGGATCTGGAACGCCAGGCAAAAGAGCTCAACCTGGGCGAGTCCGTCCAATTCTGTGGATTCTTGAGTGTCGAAGAACTTTCCGAGCTCTATCAATCCGCCCACCTTTTCATTCATCCCAGCCGCTTGACGAGCGATCAAAACCAGGAAGGTATCCCGAATTCCATGGTGGAGGCCATGGCAACCGGTCTGCCTGTGATCTCCACGTTTCACGGGGGCATCCCGGAAGCGGTCAAAGACGGCGTCACGGGCTTGCTCTGCGCAGAAAACGAATGGGAACCCCTGCGCAATTTCCTTTTCGATCTCGCCCGCAATCCAACGCAGTGGTCAACATTTTCCCAGGCGGCTGCAGATGACGTTCGCGAAAACTTTGCCCATGATGCGCAGATCATAAAACTGGAGGGTTTTTACCGTGAAGTCCTCGTTTAATTCGAAAATTCCCACGAAATGACGAAAAAACGTCTCCGCCGATACGTCAGCCAGATCATCGTTTCGGTCGTGTTTGTCCTGCTTCTCGCAGCCATGGCAAAGCATCCCAAGGTCCCCGTTCCGGACTCGCTCTACGGCTACATCACCGACATGTCGATCCTGATCTTCACGATCACCTCGGTCCTGCTCGCCAATGCCTTTCGCAAACGCCAGGTTTTTATCGAGTCGCTGCGCGAAGAATGGCGCGAAATCGTCGATACCAAGGCCGCCCTTTCCGTCTACTGCCAGAGAGATGATCCTTCCCTGGATGATTACCTCGATACCTACTGCCTCATCAGCCGTGCGATCGACAACATGCGGATGGTGTATCGAAACGTCGGCGAAACGAAGACACTGATCGGCTACTACCCTTTCGAGCCGCTTCACGACATGCGAAGATCAATGGAACAAATCGACCCGCGAACCGGGAAGGTTACAAAGGAGGACCGAATGAGAGCCCGTGAAGAAATTTGGGAAGCCTTCAATGCGCTTCGGGAACGTTTCCTAGACGAACTGGAATTGGTGGAACCGGCCAATCCGATTCTTAGCCTCGGCTCCAAAAGGACCAAGCAACCCGGTTCAGCCGTGAATCCTCAAGCGTCGTAAAACAGCGCTGCTGAAGCGGTGTAGCCGTGCAAAAAATTGGAGTCTCCAATCGGTCCGATTTCGCCATTGCAGAAAAATCCACCAATGGGGACTTTCCCGAACGCGTCGGCAATGACATCCGCATCGTGATTGGGAATTCCAAACATGCGTGAGCCTCTTCCCGTGCAGCTGAAGAGCAAGCCGGCGATCGGAACCCCGTGCTTCTCAACGGTGCATTCGCAGAGGATTTTCAGATCTTCATCTGCGGAATCCTTATCCCGAATCTGAAACTGCATGGTCTGCCCCGCGCGGGGAAACGCCCCCAGAGCAATCACCCCGGCATTGGGATCGCCACCGAGGATGTTCCTCACCAAAAAGTCTCCCCGGCTCAGGTTCTCCAGGTATTCGCTCACGGCGAGCCCGGCAAAAATGTTCCCTTTGGCGACTTCCTTGTCTTCACTACTCAAACTCTCAAAAGCTTCTTCCAGAACGTCAAACGCCCGACGCGATGCGATGCTGACAATCACGTTCTCATCCACCTCCGTGATGGTGTAAGGACTTCCGATCGGTCGGCATCCCTGGCTGACGACGCCGCAAACCTGAATGCCACCTTCAAACCGGACTCCAATGCAGGCTGCGGACGCAGCATCCCGGTTGTGAAAGAGAAAGACGTCCTCGGGATCTCCTCCACCGCTCGCCAAGCCGCCAAACGTAGGAGTCTGATCAAAAATCGTATTCCAGCGCGTCATCCACTGTTCGGCATGAGCGAGAAACGGATTGCAAAGCGAAATCCAGAATCCACCCGGCTCAATGCCTTCTGACTCAAACTCTTCGATCTCCTCGGGCGAAATCTCGAGAACCCGAAGATTGGTGTTGGGAAAGTGAAGAAAGACCAGACAGCAGCCCGAAACGTTCTCGTCTTCCTCTTCCGTACCAATAAAACCGTCTGCCGTACAGCCTACCACCTCAGGGGCATGGCCGTAAACCTGCACCACTTCCACAAAATCCCCGAAATGCTTTTTCCAATCGGAACTAATGAAGGCAAACACGATCGAAGGCCGATCACCTATCTCCTCCCGACACTGCTCTGCCGCCTCCCTAACGGTGTCTTCGTCATAGGTGGAGCGCACAAGGCGCGACGCTGAACGGTTCTCGCTGACCATGAGTCAGCCTTGCACGTTGCGGAAGACACGCAAAGCGAAAACCATCTCACAAATCAACCACAAAGGCTGATGGGAAGACGGAGTTCGGAAACGCGGGTCATTACGAGTTGCTCCATCTCACGACGAAGATACATACGCCGGAGCGGATTCGCCTGTCTCAACCTCGCCCGATACTTCTCTTCCACCTCTTGGGAAATTCGCTGCACCTCATTCATCTGGGCCTCCAACCAAACTTCGGGATCATCAAC
>JBCDHN010000611.1:0-3082 GCA_038749915.1 Verrucomicrobiota bacterium
ATGGGTTTGGTGGGTAGGGGCAGAATCGACGTTTCTCACAATTGGCCTAGAAATTGCGGTTTTGGGAAGCAATCCGCAGATCTGAGCACCGCTGACTGCTTAGGCGGCTAGCTACCAATTCACGCAATGATCTCTTCCACCACATGCGAGTGTTTGGTCACGTTCGTCAGACGCATGTCGAGTCCTTGCGAGGGAAACGTGAGTCGGCGATGATCAAAGCCGAGCAGCTGAAGCATCGTGGCGTGGAGATCGTGGGGTGAAACGGGATCGAGCGCCGCTTCGTAACCAAGTTCGTCCGTTGCCCCGAGGGAGAAGCCGGGTTTGACCCCTCCTCCGGCCATCCAGACGGTAAACGCACCGGGGTTGTGGTCGCGGCCCACGAATTTCATTTCCTGTCCGTTCCGGTTCTCACGCATCGGCGTGCGGCCGAACTCGCCGCCCCAAGCGACAAGGGTGTCTTCAAGCAGACCGCGCTGCTTCAGATCCGTGAGGAGTCCCGCGATCGGTTTGTCGATATTCGCACACTTGTCGACGAATCCGCCATTGAGGGCTTCGTTGGCCGAGGCCCCGTGAGAATCCCAGCCCCAGTCGAATAGCTGAATGTAGCGGACGCCACGCTCCGCGAGCCGGCGGGCCAGCAGACAGTTGTTGGCGAATGACTCTTCTCCCGGCTGGGCTCCATAGAGTGAACGAATGAACTCGGGCTCTTGATTGAGGTCGAAGGCTTCGCTGGCTGAGGTTTGCATGCGATGAGCCATTTCATATTGGGCGATCCGAGTAAGGGTTTCAGGATCGCCCTCTTCACGGTATTGATCGTGGTTGATTTCGTTCAACGCGGTAAGGGTCCGGCTTCGCAGCTCGGGAGTTATGCCTTTGGGATTGGAAAGATAGAGCACAGGATCTCCTTTTGAGCGGCACTGAACTCCTTGGTGAACAGAGGGCAAAAACCCGGAACCCCACACGGACTTGCCCGCAGAAGGTGTCTTTCCGCCGGAGACCAGGACGATGAATCCAGGTAGATTTTCGTTCTCCGAACCGAGCCCATAGGTGACCCAGGAACCGGCTGAAGGAAAACCAAGATTCTGTGTGCCAGTGTGGAGAACCAGTTGGGCAGGTGCATGATTGAATTGATCCGTCTTCATCGAGTGAATCATGCAGGTCTCGTCAGCCACGCTGGCGAATTGGGGCATCAGTTCGGACACCCAATGACCGCTCTGACCGGCTTGCTGGAACTTCGCTTGCGGGCCGAGCATCTTCGGAGTGCCCTGGATGAAAGCAAATTGCTTGCCTTCGAGAAAAGACTGAGGGCAGTCTTTGCCGTCGTGCTTCGCCAACTCGGGTTTGTAGTCGAACAGTTCCAGTTGGCTGGGGCCGCCCGCCATGTGCAGAAAAATGACCCGCTTGGCCCGCTGCTTGAACTGGAGTTGGTGACCGGTTGGCTTAGGTTTTGCGAAACCTGATTGAGTAGCGAGCCACAAGGCTCCGAGCCCTGTAGTACAGCCTTGCAGGAAGTGACGACGAGTCTGCTGTTGCAGCTGAGCTAGGGCCATTTCGTCGGTTCGGGAATTCATAGCGCTCCTATTCGAAAGGTTATTTTTTGGTTGCAGCGTCCAGGTTCAGGATCGTGTTGGCTACAAGGACCAGTGCCGCGTTTTCCGGAGAGTCAGCAAGCGCATGAGTTTCGTCTGGCAGCTCTTGGTAACTCAGGGCCGCGTCGCGGTACAGCGCGAGCAATGTGTCGACATGCGCCTCTTTCGCCTTTTGTTGGGTAGACTGCTCGAGTCCCCACGCCAGCAACTGCCGGAGTTCCGTTCCGCCTTCCTCCCGCATCCGTTTGGCAAAAGCCTGGGCGCACTCGAGATAAACCGGATCGTTCAGGGTCACGAGCGCGTGAAGTGGTGTGTTCGTTGAAATCCGCCGGGGTGTGCACACTTCGCGAGTCGGCGCATCAAAGATGAGGAAGCTTGGGTAGGGACTGGTTCTTCGCCAATAGGTGTAAAGCGCTCGACGGTAGCGGTCGGGCCCCTCTTTGGGCGTCTGCCACTTTGCTCCGCTGTAGACGGTCTGCCAGACACCTTCAGGTTGCGGAGGCATGACCGGCGGGCCAAAACGCTTGTCGCTGAGCAAGCCCGATATCATGAGAGCCTGATCGCGAATCATCTCAGCGGTTAGGCGTGTTGACGGCCCGCGAGCCAGCAGGCGGTTGTCGGGATCTCGCTCCCGATCCTTGGAATCGGCCCGATTGGTCTGCCGATACGTTGCGGAGAGAACCAGTTCACGCAGGAACGCCTTGATACGCCAGCCGTGATCATCGCGAAGCTGCAGCGCAAGGTGATCGAGAAGCGCCGGGTGACTCGGCGCTGTGCCTGTCGAGCCGAAATCCTCCTGGGTTTCTACCAGGCCCGTACCGAACAATTCGGCCCAGAGCCTGTTGGCAAAAACGCGGGCCGTCAGTGGATTTTCCGGAGAGGTCAGCCAACGCGCCATATCGAGACGGTTAGGCGCATCCGACTCTAGCCCAGGGATAATGCTCGGCACTGAAGGTTCCTGTTTTTCTCCGCGATCGAGACGATTACCACGCACAAATACGTGGGTGGGTCGCTCAGCTCCCTCCGGCCGCTCGCGCATCACCGGGAGATTGAGTCCCTTAATTTCGGCACGGGACTTCCTGGCCAATTGGAGTTCGGATCGTCGCTTCAGATGCTCGGAGGAGTTGATCAACTTCTGCCATCGCGAGTCTCGCGACGCCGAAAGCGCGAATCGACGAATCGGAGTCGCCTGGCCTCCCGCGGTAGAATTCTCCATTTTGAGGGTCAGTACAAACCGAGCCCCAGTCGGCGGGTTTACGGCCTGTTCCGGAACAAAAACCGCCCATCTTGGACCAAACAGTTTTGGGTAAGCTCCGAATCCATCCTTGGTGTTTCTTAGCGAATCCAAAGGATCAAAGGGACCGGCGACGTGATCTGCAAAAACTTCCCGAAGGCTGATTGTGACCGGCTGCGCCCTGTCAGGAACCATCATCTGTAGTTCGATCATGGAAAGGACCGTTCCTCTCTCTGGCCAATCCTTCGGATCATCGGAG
>JBCDHN010000612.1:0-3081 GCA_038749915.1 Verrucomicrobiota bacterium
AGCCAAGGAAGCGATGCCGCCCAAAGGAAAAGGCGAACGCCTGACTTCCGACGAAGTGATTCTGGTGATGCAGTGGATTGCCGACGGCGCTCCGATCAACGGCACCAAAGGCGACAAGGGATTCATGCCCGAAGACATGTCCGCGCTTTTCGCCGATCTGCCGCCCGGCACTTTTGCCAACGCCCCGGAATTGGACTCCATGCAGAAGCAGGCCGCCGAAGTTCCAACCGAAGAAAGCTGGACCAATGGGGAGGGCAAAACGATTCAGGCGACGTTTCTCGGCGTGGCCGGCGAAACCGTTCAACTGAGGATGCCTAACGGATCCGTGGTCAAATACCCGATTGCAAAGCTTTCAACAGTGAGCCAGGCGCGGGTCACGGAGTTGGCGAACCCATAATCGGATTTTGGGATGCTTGTTGGAATCTCTCCTCTCATTAGCCCCGACCTCCTTGCGGCCCTCAGTCGAATGGGCCATGGCGACCAGATTATCCTGGCAGACGCTCATTTTCCCGGCGAGTCGCTCGGGCCCAGCGTGATTCGGGCCGATGGATTGATGATTCCCGATCTGCTCGATGGGATTTTGCCTTTGTTCCCGACCGATCCCTACACCGAGGAAAGCGTATTGATGATGGCCCCGGTCGAAGGAGATCAGGCTGATCCCAGCGTCGAAACCGGTTATTGGAACCAGATTACCAAGCATTGGCCGGAGACCCCTCCCCTGCAAAAGGTGGAACGATTTCGATTCTACGATCTGGCAAAGGGTGCTTTTTGCGTGGTGATGACCGGCGATACGGCAAAGTATGGCAACCTGATTTTGACCAAGGGATTGGTTCAGAGTTAGGCGCTCTTTGAGGCCCAGTCTTCAACCTCAGGATCGAGATAAGCTTCATCCAGAATTTCCTGAGCCCAGGCTGCGTCCTCCGCAATCCTCCGCAAAAGCCTCACCACACAAACCTGAACACTCTCTACTTCGCCCCAAATGGTGTTGCCCAGGGTCCGCCATTCGTTCGCAATCAGTTTCTGCTTGGGATTCGACAAGGCGTTGAAGCACGTTTCACAAACAAACGCGCAATGATCCAGGTCCGGTTCTTTCGGCTCCGGAGGCACTTCAAATGCACGCAGGGGAACCCCGGCGGCCTCACAGACTTCGCACTTGCTCTTTGCTCGACGAGCCAACTCTTTGCCGAGCAGATTGAGCGCATTTACGCGTTCCTGATGTTCTTGAAATCCTTTGGCCACAGATTCGGAAGGTGAAATTCGGAAAACTCAAGGATCTTAACGAGAAGCATTTCCTTGCGCAAATATATTTCAGATATCTTTATAATCAGTATTGCATAATGAATCAATTTTGCGAAGTTAGGGTTGCCCTGCCTTTGCCACCTTTGATTCATGAACGATCAGCTCTATCAACGCGTCACCATTTCGAAGTTCGATGCGGAAAAGCTGCAGTTCGACCGAAGCCGGGATCGCTTCGTCAATCGGCGTATCCTCAGTTCGGATTCGTCACGCCTCGACCTGGCTCATGACTGGATGGAGCGTCCTGTCGCCGGGGTCGCCTCTCTCCTTCAGGTAAAAGTCCTGGACGATGGTCTCGAAGGTCAATTCGAGTCCCTCCCGGGCTATGCCCTTGATCAGTGGGTATGGCTGCACGGCTCCCTCTCCATTCCGGATTGGCTGGGTATCGCGAAACAGATGATCGCCATTACGCGGGAGATTCGGAAGCGTCCGGAAATCAAAGTGGACTGGCTTCCCGCCGATTTCCAGCTCTGGAGGGAATCTGACGGCCAACTTCGCATTGCCCTCAACGCTTTCACCCTGCTCGATGCGGATACCACTCCTCGGAAAGAGAAACAGGTCGTCGAGAACCTGGCCCTGACCTGGCATTACCTGCTGACCGGAGAGATCGATCGACCGTTTTATGCTCTGACTGGATCGGATTTCGACAGCCTGGCGGCGCTTCAGGATTTTAGCCCGCTGATTGCCTGCTTCGAAACCCTTTTTGCGGAACGGCCGGAAGAGCGCGCAGATGAGTTGCCAAAAGTTCACTTACTTCTGGAGGGGATCAGCAAGGCACTCCCTGATCTGCCTTCGAATCTGGAGCACGCTGATCCGTTGCATGATCCACTAACTCAGGAACCCGAAAGCGGGCTTGCGCTTTCCCGATGGGATATACCGGAAAACTTCACGCTTTCCGCCAACGAGTCGACCACACGCGGTTCGATTCCGGCCCTGCACGAAGGATCTCAGCGCGAAGTGACGCTCCATCTCGTCCCCGAACCTGCAGCGAGGAGAGTTGCCGATGACTGGCTTGCCACGCAGCGGGGGGTGGACAATCACGTTATCAGTCCCGTTCTCAGCATCCATCAGAAGGGCCTCAATGGTGGTATTGTGATCGAGAGAACGCTCTCCAAATCCATTTCTCTGGCAGATCTGATTGAAGTGGGAGGCGTTGATATCGAATCCCTGATCAATCTACTGACGAAACTCGATGCTTCTATTGGCGAAGCGGAAGGAGACGGTATCAGCCGGATTTCCCTCCATGCTCATGACGTTTTGCTGGTTCCGCGGGGAAGGCCGAATCTTGAAGCTGGCGATTGGCGAGATTGGGCGGCAGATCCGGGAGCATTCGGGATCCGGCTCAGACCCGTCGCGACCTGTGGCAGCCAATCCTGCGCGCCCGCCGGGCAACATTTCTCATTCGCAGACCGGCTCATCGCGCAACTCGACCTCCCGGTTGAAGACCGTGGATTTCTGGAACTCGCGATTCGCCTGCTTCAGGTTCGACAAATCCATCGTCCCAAAGTCGCGGGAATTCTCCATCGAGCTTCCCAGCGAAAGACAACCCCGCTGATTTCCCGAAAAGCGCTGCTCCGCGAATTGGCCAAATTCGTCCACCCCACCCGAAAAGCGCCAGACACCGTCCCATCCATCGTCACGATCCTCGCAAGCCGACTGGCGGCATCGCTGCTTCTCATGGCTTTGGTTTTTGGAATTGGGCGAATGCTCATTCCGCAAGGAACCCAGCACAGCACCTCCCCTGAGGTCCATCAGCTTGCCTGGAATGAGGAGAACGACGCTCCG
>JBCDHN010000613.1:0-3075 GCA_038749915.1 Verrucomicrobiota bacterium
ACCCGGATCGCACCTTCGCCACGGTGGATCACATTGTGCCCACGGATCAGCGCGAAGAGCCCTTCTCAGATCCGCTCGCAGACGGAATGATCAAGGAATTGCGCAAAAATGCCGACGAGTTCGGCGTCACCTACTTTGACATCGCCAGCGGCAAGCAGGGAATCGTCCATGTGGTTGGTCCGGAGCAGGGCATCACTCAACCCGGAATGACCATTGCCTGTGGGGACTCCCATACCGCAACGCATGGAGCGTTTGGCGCGATCGCATTCGGAATTGGCACGACACAGGTCCGTGACGTGCTCGCCACTCAAACCATGGCGCTGAGCAAACTCCAGGTCCGGCGCATCAACGTCAACGGAGAGCTTCCTCCCGGCGTCTACGCCAAAGACGTGATTCTCCACATCATCAAGCTTCTCGGTGCCGGCGGGGGAAAAGGCTTCGCTTATGAGTATGGCGGCGAGGTGTTCGACAACATGTCGATGGAAGAACGCATGACAGTTTGCAATATGTCGATCGAAGGCGGCGCGCGTTGCGGCTACGTGAATCCGGACGAGAAGACCTTCGAGTATCTCAAAGGACGCCCCTACTCCCCATCCAAGGAGGATTGGGATGCCGCAGTTGAAACCTGGAAGGGATTTGCCAGTGACCCGGATTGTCAATTCGATGACGTCGTTGATATCGAGGCTTCCGAAATCGAGCCCAGCGTAACGTGGGGAATCAGTCCCGACCAGGGATCCTTCATCAATGACCTGATCCCCACTTTCGACGGATTGAACGAGGCGGAGGCGGCATCACTCAAAGAAGCGCTCGACTACATGAAGCTCAAGCCTGGAACTGCCGTCGCTGGAATTCCCGTCGATGTTTGCTTCGTGGGAAGCTGCACCAACGGTCGCCTTTCCGACTTCCGCGAAGTCGCCAACTTCATTAAAGGCACCACGGTCGCCGATGGGGTCAAAGCACTTGCCGTTCCCGGTTCCCAGATCGTGGATCACGTCTGCCGCAAAGAAGGCATCGATAAAGTCTTCGAAGAAGCGGGTTGGGAATGGCGCGAAGCCGGTTGCTCCATGTGTCTCGCCATGAATCCGGACAAATTGATCGGAGACGAGCTCTGCGCCAGCTCCAGCAATCGGAACTTCAAAGGACGCCAGGGTTCCCCAACCGGACGCACCATCCTCATGAGCCCGGTCATGGTCGCCGCGGCCGCCATCACCGGCAAAGTCAGCGATGCTCGACAGGTCTTCGTGATCGAGCCAATGTTGCTGGCATAGTTGCTGCCAGCCCGCCTTGCCAAACGAGATCAATTCCCTTAGCGTCTCGGATTCATGACGACCGATCAGACTCTCCATCGGAAGCGTTTTGACCCTTCCACGCAGGCTACGCCTGATGAGTATGAGGCTCAGGGGTCGCTCGTTCTTCCCGGCTATACATGGAAACAGTATCTCTCGCTGGACCAACTGTTTCACGGAAGCGGCGTTCGGGTCCGTTTTCTCGAACACCATCTGGAAATCATGCCTCCAATCTCAGAATCGCACGAAACCAAAAAAGTTCATGTGAGTCGACTCATGGAAGTTCATGTGAGTCGACTCATGGAAGCTTGGTGCCTTGATCGCGACATCGAACTCTTTGGCCGAGGTTCGACCACACTGAAAATCCCGGAGGAAGCCGGGGGAGAACCTGATGAATCCTATTGTATTGGTAGGGCAAAGAATCGACCTGATCTTGTCATCGAAATCGCGCTCACCAGTGGAGGACTCAGCAAACGCGCGTTCTATGCGAAGTTCCAGGTTCCCGAACTCTGGATTTGGCGCAATCAGCAGCTGAAAGTACATGTGTTCGACGAGAAATCCGGCAGCTACGAGGAAGCTCCGGAAAGCAGTCAGCTTCCCGGGATTGATCTCAAAGCCATCGAAACCTGCGCCAATTTGCCAAGCATCAACCAAGCAGTTCGGGATTTTCGCAAATTGACTTCGCAAGATCCGGAAGCATGACGTAATTCGGGTCACCGGCCCGATCCTGCACCGGCCGTGGGAAAATGGATGCGATTGCTGAAAAGCAAGCATTCCGCTTTCACGCATTCACTTTTACTCGGGTTGTGATTGAGTGAAAAGCAGTGAGAAAGTTGACTCCTACCAAGAGATGGAAGATCAACTGCAAGCATGAAACCCCTCTTGTTCCTCCTTTTTGCGGCCAGCGTCTCGTTTGCTACTCCCAATGTCGTTTTTATCGCAGCCGATGATCTTCGCAACGACTTGGGCTGCTACGGGCATCTCGAAGTCAAAACTCCTCACTTGGATCGACTGGCAAAACGAGGGATCACATTCGACAAAGCCTATTGCCAACAAGCCGTTTGCAACCCTTCTCGCGCTTCTTTGCTGACCGGTTTGCGGCCTGACACCCTCGGAATCTGGAATCTGGGACGCCACTTTCGAACCGTGGCACCTGACGTCGTGACGCTGCCGGAGCTGTTCAAAGAGCACGGTTATCATACCGAGAATATTGGGAAAATTTTTCACAATTGGCGCCAGGAAACGCAAGGCGATCCCCAAAGCTGGAGCGTTCCCGAAGTACTTCACTACGCACGGCATGACGACGATTTGCCACAGTCCGATTCACCCCTCCCCCCCAATCTTGCCAAGGCACCGCGATGCATGAAGCTCGACCTGCCGGACGAAGCTTACTTTGATGGAAGAATCGGAAGTCTGGCGGTCGAGGCTCTTCAGGAACGGGCTGCAACCCCAGAAAAGCCATTCTTTCTCGCAGTTGGATTCTGGAAGCCTCACCTCCCCTTTAATCCCCCAAAGAAGTATTGGGATCTCTACGATCCAGCGACGATCTCTCTTCCCAAACATCCTGAGGAGCCAACAGATGTTCCCAAGATCGCCCTTCATGATGGACGGGAGATTTTTCGCGCAGCCAAGGATGGCAAACTGACCGACGCTGAGATCCGCGAACTGCGACAAGGGTATCTGGCCGGGATCAGTTTTCTCGATGCCCAGGTGGGAAAAATTCTCGATGAGCTGGATCGCCAAAAGTTGACCGAGAACACGATCATCGTTTTTTGGAGCGATCACGGCT
>JBCDHN010000614.1:0-3073 GCA_038749915.1 Verrucomicrobiota bacterium
ATCGAAAGTGCTGATCCGGTGGCTGAGGCATCACATCCGTAAAGCTGCTACACACTCTGCGATTGGACTTTGGACGCCAGATTACAGAAACGCACGGCGTTTCATTGGAGGGTGTGGCAATTTGGCTTATTGCCCCATGCTTATGTATGATCCAATAGCAAAATAAACCAAGAATCTACGAAAATCCCCCCGGCCATTTGCTTCCGATTTGGTCCAGTCATCTGCGGCTGAAATTCAACGCTTTCGGTCACATCAGCAAGGTATCTGACAATTGTTCAGATCAACAAGGAAGAAGCAACTTCAGCTGTAGGTCTCCGAATGACCAGGGGCGTCCTTGAAAAGCACCACTAAGGCCGTTTTTTTCAATTTTTCGCGGCAAGATTCCCGCGGCCGAGGAGCGTTCCATTGGAATGGACGATTCTGATCGAGAACAACATGACCAGTTTCTCCGGCTCTTCATGGAGCAAGAAGAGGCGCTGCGGCTCTTTGTGCGATCGTTGCTCTTTAATCACGATGAAGCTCGCGAGGTCGTGCAGGAAGTAGCCATCGTGCTTTGGCGAAAGTTTGACAACTCCATGGACAGCAAATCGTTTCGGCGGTGGGCTTTTGGGGTTGCGAGAATGGAAGTCCTGGCTTTCCGCCGGGACCGCGCGCGGGACCGTCATGTCTTCGGGGATGACGTCGTGGAACTTCTTGAGCGAACCGTCGACGAGGAATCCACCTCTTTGAACTTGGAACTGAGCGCTCTCGAGACGTGCGTTAGAAAGCTGCCCAAGGATCAGCTTGAGTTGGTGAGCAGCGCTTATGGTCCAGAGGTGAGAATGAATGAACTGGCGAACGAGTTGGGGTGGACCCCGATGTCGCTTTACAAAAAGCTTCATCGGATTCGCCTGCAGTTGATGAAATGCATCCGGCGGGAACTGGCAATACAGGGAAGCTCATGAGTGAAAAGGATTCGCAGCTTGAATTGATTAGGCGTCTCCTCGATGGCGATGCTGATGAACAGGATTTCGCCGCAATTGAAAGAATGCTTCGCGACGATCCGCAGTTTCGGAAGGAGTACCTGCGCTACTTGTCCGTGGATTCGGCGCTCGCCGGCGGCCTGGCAAAAGTCCCGAGGCGCAGTCCGGAGGACTTCCCTCCTCCAGCCAGGAGGTTTGTGAGTTGGAAACGAATGGCTGCCGCCGCGGCCGGACTGGCTGCGCTTCTTTCGGCGGGCCTGTGGATCATGCGACCAACTCCAGGAGAACCGGTCGCGGTCCTGGTCGCCAGCGCCAAGGGCGATCTTAGGTATCAGGGCAAGCTCCAGGATGCTGGTGATTCAACGATCAGAACCGGACGGTTCGAACTACGGGGAGGCGTTTCTTCCTTTCGCTTTGAGAACGGAGTGGAAGTCGTGGTGGAGGCGCCCGCCAGCTTCCGGGTCGATTCCGCGCTGAAACTGACACTCTGGCAGGGCCGTCTCTCAGCAACAGTCCCACCTGAAGGAGCAGGATTCACGGTGGAGACGCCCGCGGCGGAAGTGATCGACTTCGGCACCGAGTTTGCCGTGGAGGTGGCGGCGGACCGGTCCAGTGAAGTTCACGTTTTTGACGGATCTGTGGATGTCAAACCTCTCGGGGGACCTGAAACTGAGCCAGTCCGGCTCGAGACTAACGCGGCGACGAGAATCGAGTACGAGTCGGTCGTGCCGATGGGCATCCAGATCGATCCCAACCGCTTCATTCGATCCCTCAAGGAGCCGAAGTTGCGCTATGCGCCGGCAATTCAGGCTCTCTCCCCCGCACTCCATCATCGCATGGGCATGGAGACAATTGGCGGAAATTCTGCGCTTCAATATTTCTCGCGGAATTCTGCCGTCCCATTTCTGGCGCTCGGAAAAATCGGCGCCTCCTTCCGGTTTGGCGGAGAGGCCCAAAGAAGTTTTGTGCTCGTGCCTGAGTACGAGAAGAGCACTTCGGGCGAGCTGAGTGGCCTGTGTTGGATCTTTGCCGATAGCCGTCCCCGCAGAGCCACCGTTGCCGCCAACGGATCGATATTCAATGACGGCCAGTTCGGCTGGAGCCTCTTGCGCGATAGCGGATGTCTCCAAGTCAGAGTGCCCCAGAACAACGGCGAGGTCGTCAGTGTCCGCGAGAAAGAACAACTGCCGATAGGCCAATGGCAACAGATTGCATTTGTCGCGGATGGCAAAACACTTCGCCTGTATCGAAACGGGAAACAGGTCGCCTCAAGGCCCTGCGGCCCTGTTGCCCGCAGCCTCTCCGCGCCACTGACAATTGGCGGACGACTCGAAAACGACGGGCCGCATGCACGGCACTTCTGGCATGGGCGAATCGATGAATTCGCACTCTTCAACACCGCTCTCACGGAACCACAGATTCTCGAACTGTACAAAATCGCCCAACGAAGCGATTGATGAACGCTGCGGAACCACTTCGCCATCACTCCTCAATGAACTACATACGCCTTTGGCTCCTCGCCGCTATCTCGGTCATTCCCGGCTCTGTGCCTGCCGAACTGACCGACGCTGAGAAAAAGATGGGGCACGCCATTCACGGCTCTCTGATGGAAGCCGGCAAAAGCTATGCCAACGGCAGCTTCGATCAGGCCGGAGCTCAACTGCAACAAGCCATCAGTCAACTCGAAGCAGCCTCTCAAAACGGATCGGCAGAGCTGAACTCCGCGTTACGGCCCACGATTGCGCGGATCGAGAATGCCCACGGAATGCTCCGTGAAAAGGGTGTGGACTTGCCTTCTTTCCAGCGGCCTCGCGGAATACTTGGCGATCCCGCCGCTGACGCACGGCGCGCCGACGAGTTGATACTTGCGGGACTCAAGACGCAGGGAATCACACCCTTGCCAAGATCCAGCGACGAAGTTTTTCTCCGGCGGGCCTATCTTGATATTGCGGGCCGGATACCGACATTTGATGAAGCCGAGACGTTTCTGAACAACACTTCGCGAGACAAGCGGCGTCGGCTCGTGGACGAGCTGCTCGATTCGCCCGCCTACGTGAGCAACTACCTCAACTATTGGACGGAGATCCTGAGAATCCGCGACAAGCTCACAA